>CBFDBN010000560.1:0-2889 GCA_965603055.1 uncultured bacterium
GTCCCGTTTCACAACCTGAATTAGCAAAGGAATATCCCTTTATCCTGATCGCTGGCTCAAAATTAAAAATGTACACCCACTCCATGATGCGTAATATTCCTGATCTCAGGAAACTTAAGCCGAAAAATTTACTGGAAATCAATCCTCAAGCAGCAAAAAAACTCGGTATTCGTGATGGAGATATTGTAAAAGTTGCATCGCTGAGGGGTAGTATTCAATCGCTGGCAAAAGTCACGGAAAGCATCGATCCTAGGGTAGTGCATTTGTATCATGGCTTTGAAGAAAGTAACTGCAATATTTTAACAGATCATAAAGCGTTCGATCCGATCACGGGCTCAACGGGATTAAAATCATCATTATGTAAGGTGACAAAGATTTAATTTCAAGAAAAAATTTGACAGGATTAACAAGATATTCTGGATTTACAGGATTTAATTTATTTTTTAAGGAGCAATTCCTAAAAGTCTATAATTGGATGTATGTGACATCGCTCTTTTAAAACTGCTGAAGCAGTTACCTGTTTCTTTTCAGCAGGTTAACACCACAATAAATTGTGGTGTTAACTCAATATTTTTGAATCAGCACCATGATTTATCATGGTGTTTGTAATCAATAGACTCATTGAAACCGTTTCAACGGTTTATGCCCACTTTTAGGATTTGCACTTGTTTCGTTAATCCTGTATCATCCTGTTAATCCTGTCTTATATTATAAATAATTAAAAAGAAAGATGAATATGAGCAACAAAAATCACAAAAGACAACATCACTCAAACATCGCATTCAAAATGATAACGTTTATGCATGACAATCCCCTGCTTCCCATAATCAGAAATCCATATAACATATTGAAAAGAGCAGGGTTGAAACCAGGGCAAACCGTTCTGGAAGTTGGATGCGGTCCTGGATTCTTTACTATTCCCGCTGCAAAAATCGTGGGAAAGGAAGGTGAAGTTTATGCCGTTGATACCCATCCAATGGCAATTGAACGAGTGCAAAATAAAATCAGGAATGCTGGACTGAAAAACGTTTCATTGATTCACAAAAATGCATCGGATACTGGCTTGTCGGACATGAGTATCGATCTTGCGTTCATGTTTGGGCTTCCCTATATTCAAGGTGGACTGGACAGTCTTTTGACTGAATTATATCGCATTTTTAGACCTGGCGCTATTCTCGCTTTTCAAAAAAGCAGGGGATCAAAGGAAAAATTGATTAAAGAAGTTGAGGAAAATGGATTTAAGTATTTGGAACAAAAAGGTCGGATTTTTATTTTTGAAAAAGGAAACTAAGCAAAGACCAGCTTTATAATTCAGCAAGGCGGCAAACCCAGGAGTATTTCAATAATGAACGAATATAAATTTAAACAGATTGATTTTGAAAATTCATCAATTTTATTTATCGTTGAAGACATGCTCAAAAATTTTATTACAGGAAAATTCATAAGATGAAAACGAAGATACTACAATTATTTTTAATTCTGTTCCCCTGTTTACTTTTAATCGGTTGCGGGGATTCGGATACCATTGTCCAGAGTTTGCTGGATCTATCGGGAGCGCCGCTTGATTATGATGACAGCAAGTCGAACAAACACCTATCCATTGCTTCGGTTTGTTTGCAGTGCTCAAAAGAAAAGCAGCAAAATATCGACAAGATGGTAAACATGATCCACAAAATTATGACCGAAAAATCCGATACCCGACTGATTGTTTTTGGTGAAACGATCCTGGGATGGTATTTGAATCCTGATGAACCAGAAGCCTACCAGCGACAAATGGCGGAGACGATTCCTGGCGCCACATCTGAAAAAATAGGTGTTTTGGCGGATTCGTTTGATATTTATATCGTGTTCGGTCTCGGCGAAATTATGGGTGATAAGCTGTATAACTCACAAGTCCTGCTAAATCCTGATGGAGAGTTGGCAGCAGTTCATCGCAAATTTCATTTGGTGAAAGAAGATGAACAGAGTGGATTTGAGCCGTACCCCAAAGTGGATGAAAACGTCACTGTCGTCAATATTGATGGTATCAGGGCGGGGATGATTATTTGTGCCGATGTGAGTAGCTATTGGTTAACCAAAAAATTGATCGATCAACATGTCGAATTGGTGATTCACAGTCTGGCATCTTTTGAACCAGAGTTCAAGATTGACGCAGTTGCCAGACAATTTGATGCCTGGGCTGTTTTTGCCAATAGATACGGCAAGGAACAGGACACTTTTTATGAAGGCAATTGTTACATTTCAGATCCAGCGGGAACCATTCGTGTCGGTGGTGACGGGAAAGAACGGTATGAATATTATCGGATAGGAGTATATTGATGAAAAAGTTAGCCCTCTTTTTTTTAATTTACTGTTCATTTTATTCCCAAAGTATTGCTCAAATAGACAATTCCAGTAACCCTGAATATTTTAAGAAATATTACATCGGCATCAACCCGATTGCCATCCCAGCAGCATTTCAGTTGCAGGAAGATGTCAAACGATATATTCCTGTGGTGACAGGTTTAGAATTTGGTTTCAATGTGGTCGGCGGTTATTTTCTGAACTCAAACCATCTTTTGGAGACACGGCTGGCACTGGGTAATATACATCAGATCGCATTCGTGGGGCAGTTACATGCTGGTACGAATTACTTCTTTTTCAAAAGAAAAAGCTATGGATTCTACGGCGGCGGATTTTTGAAGTTTTGGGATTACTATAACCGCTATACCAAAATTCATTTTTACAACATTGCTCCTTATGTTTCAGTTGGATTTTGGAAGGAGGTAAAACGATCCATTCTCGTTGATTTACGTTTGAACCAGACGATTGCTGTTCACAGTTGGTCGAGTTTGGAGCACAGTTCCTCTGGAACCGACTGGTTCTTTTCACCCTGGCCTAAATTTTTGG
>CBFDBN010000561.1:0-2880 GCA_965603055.1 uncultured bacterium
GCAGAGAGCATCATTATCGGTAAAGTGGCGAAACAAAAATCTGAATGGGATAGCAACCATAAGATGATCTACACCACTGTTACTGTTAATGTTGATGAATATTTAAAAGGGGATGATCGATCGAAGACTCAGATCATAAAGGTTCCGGGGGGCAAAGTTGGTGATGTTGGTCTGGAGGTCGTCGGCGCCCCAGCTTTCGATGATGGAGAAAAAGCCCTGCTATTCCTGGATTCTTCGCCCGATAATATGAAAGAAAAAACCATTATCGGATGGAATAAAGGGAAGGTTTCTCTTGATGATGCCATACCATTGACATCTCTGAAAAAACAAATTAAAAAGCACCTGGAAGTAGTCAAACAAAAATCAGCAATCCCGAAAATGCTTCAATTTCCAGATACTGACAGACTGGTAACTAAAGCCAAAAAATACAAACCAACACTCGGAAATTATGCTGGTTCCGAGTCTGAAATTGAAGACAACGATTGGGGATGGAAATGTGTCTGGAAAGATAATTTCGAATGGGGATTTCCTGGTGCGGACTGGGAATTAGGCAGGAATGCCAATCCACTGAATAACAATGGTTACACCTGGGGCTTAACGAATGTCAATCCTTATAGCGGTAACTATGCTGTTTGGTGTGCCGGGAACAATTTCATTTCAGAAAATCCAAACCTTGAGGCTGGCATCGATAACTATCCACCGATGACCCGTGCCTGGATGGCTGCTGGTCCATTCGACCTGAGCGATGTTTACTCAGCCAAGTTGACTTTCGTTATTGACCAGACCGCTGTGTTGAACGATTTTACGGGCGTTGGTTTCTCGATTGATGGGGTTTGGTTCAAAATCACCGATGAGCCAGAATATCAATTTATCCGTGGCAATACCGGCGGATATAGCCAATATGAGATCATGATCGAAAATGTAGTTGGTCCACTGTGGGATAAAAACCAGGTCTGGATTTGCTTTATTTTCTGGAGTGGTCCAGAAAACAGTGCTCGCGGTACCTGGATCGATAATGTTAAAATCAAAAAATTTATTCCTCAGCAGATGCACCCGGAAATTATGTCCGTTGCTCCAGCTAAGCAATCTGCTGGAACTGGCAAAAGCATTAAAATTCTGGGCAACAATTTTGGTGATTTCAATGGTGGTGATCCTGACACCAAGGTTGAATTCTTCTCAGGATTTTATTGGTGGGGCGATTCGATATGGATTGAAGCAACTACCTTCAGTCACTGGAATAACACAAAAGTCATCTGTGATGTTCCAACTGGTGCCAGCAGTGGCAAGCTCCGAATGAGACGTCCCAATGAAGGCATTGTTTACCATGATTTCGATGTTTCATTCGGTTATGTTGGCTCTAAATGGTACCCCGGCGTTGGAACTGTTGAAGGGACGGATTATCCAATCATTCCTTTTAAGGTGAATGTACCAAATGATATGTATTTCGATGTTGTCAGCAGCGCGCAAACCTGGAACGTTCAAGGCGGCGCAATGGTTCATCTCGAAGAACGGGGGGCTTCCAGTATTACGATGCCAACTTATGATGGAGAAAACACCGTTCTGTTAGGTGATATATACTATCCGCCGTTGGGAATTCCAAGCGTAACTTACCTCTGGACCGATGGCGCCGGTCATATCCTTGAAGCTGACATGGTATTAAACAAATCTCATCTATGGGTTAAAAGCGCAGCTTCCGCCCCGGGTCCAGGTTGCCTGGTTACCAGTAATTGGGCAACACATGAATTTGGCAATTTCCTGGGTCTAACTGATTTGCATGGCGCTAATGACATGGGAAAAACCATGTTCGGATTCAATTTTGTTGATTATATCGACCTGATTTTCTTAGATGAACATGCCATTGACCTTCATCCCGAAGATATTGAAGGATTGCAGTGGATCTACAGCAATAGTTTTGATTGCAATTTCACAGCGTATCCAGATATTGGCGTCAGCCCGTTGACTGTGAATTTCACCAATAAAACCCGCAGCAAATATCCTATTGTTAGCTATGCCTGGGATTTTGGCAATGGCGAAGCAAGCACCAGGCAAAATCCGACGGCAATTTTTGCAGCCCCGGGAGATTCTGAATTTGATGTAACCTTAACAGCAACTGATATTCACGGGAATACCCAGACTGCAACAATCAAATCGGCTGTCAAATTAAACCAACGACTCGCTGCCGACATCTATGCAGAACCAACGGTTGGTTTTGGGCCATTAACCGTTCAATTTGAGAATAAAACAGTTGGCGCTGCAGAGTCCTTTCTCTGGGATTTTGGTGATGGAACAACCAGCACGGCTAAAAATCCAGATCACACTTACACTGAACCGGGAATTTATTCCGTTTCATTAACTTCCAGCGCAGCAGGATTTGAAAATACACAATCTATCGCTGGACTGGTAGAAGTCTATGAAGATATGAAACATCTTGGGCTGACTTACCTGGCATTAGTGGATCAAAGCGGTGAAACCTGGAATGGTGAAGACTGGGATAATGCCATCGATCACAGTACGTTCCATACCAGCGGGACTACCAATGTCAGGGGAGATCATCCCTGGGCAGTTTTTACTTTTGATGATGGTTTTATTCGAACCATTAACAAGGTTCGCTTGCTTACCGATACCGGGCTTGAAGGCAAAGCCGGCGATTGGGTTACAGATTTTAACGTGGCTGTATCCACGGATGGTGAAAACTACACCGAGGTCGGCAAGTTCCGAAAGATTTCCGGCGGATGGGAAGAGTTCACTTTCGATCCAGTGGAAGCACTGTTTGTGAAATTAACCTGTGAAGCGAGTGCCCACCGTTGGCAGCAAATTGGTGAATTCGAAGTCTATGAGAAAATTAATATGCCAGACATTGTCGGATCTGTCATTACAGCT
>CBFDBN010000562.1:0-2876 GCA_965603055.1 uncultured bacterium
GGATTTCATATTTTTAAAAAAGGCTGGAAAGAAGCGATTCACCTGACGCTGGGCATGAACTTCTTGATGTCCATTGCCGTGATCGGTGCCATGATCATCGGTGAATGGTCAGAAGCAGCCATGGTGATTTTTTTGTTTGCCCTGGCGCAATTGCTGGAATCCTATTCACTGGATCGTGCCAGAAAATCAATTCAGTCTTTGATGCAATTGGCACCCAACATCGCCCTGGTGAAAGATGCTTCGGGAGAGAGAATGGTTCCTGTCGAACAAATCAATATTGGCGATACCATCATCATCAAACCAGGAGAGCGGATTCCAATGGACGGAATCGTTTCTGCAGGGAACTCTTTTGTAAATCAATCTCCGATAACTGGTGAAAGTATTCCCGTCTCAAAAACGATTGATGATGAAGTGTTTGCTGGAACGATCAATGAAAAGGGCACGCTGGAAGTTCAGGTCACCAAAAAATTTAAAGATTCAACCCTTTCACGAATCATTCATCTTGTTGAAGACGCCCAGGCGAAAAAAGCACCCACTCAAACTTTTGTGGAACGATTTGCCAGGTATTACACACCTGCGGTGGTTTCTTTTGCTGTACTGTTGGTGATTATTCCGCCCCTTCTTTTCAATGCTTCATTCAATGAATGGTTCTATCGGGCATTGGTGTTGCTGGTCATCTCCTGCCCCTGTGCACTGGTCATCTCCACACCGGTGACCATTGTCAGTGGTTTGACCAATGCCGCGAGAAATGGAATTCTGATCAAAGGCGGGGCTTATCTTGAAAATTTCAACCGATTAAGGGCATTGGCATTCGATAAAACAGGCACGTTAACCGAAGGCAAACCTCGAGTCCAGTCGATCATCCCAATAAATCACTTCGATGAAGCAACGATATTATCGATTGCCGCATCCATTGAATCCCGATCCGAACATCCACTGGGACAGGCGATTGTGGATTATGCCCAATCGAAAAATATCTCACTCCAACCTTTAGAAAATTTTAAATCGATTACTGGAAAAGGCATTCGGGCTAAAATTAACAACACAACCTACTTGATTGGTAATCATCGACTTTTTGAAGAAAACGCCTGGTGTGAAGAGGAAATTCATCAATATCTGGAAAAAATCGAGCGGAAAAATCACTCTGCCATCATTCTTGGAAAAAAGAAACAAATCCTCGGCATTATCGCCATCGCCGATGCCATTAGAGAGAATGTAGATAAAGCCATCAAGGATTTGCATCGATCAGGCATTCAGAAAACTATCATGTTGACTGGCGACAATCACCAGACCGCCGAAGCCATTGCCAGGGAGATTGGCATTGATGAATATCAGGCTGAATTGTTACCCGAAGATAAAGTTACTGCCGTTCAGCAACTTTTAACTCAATTTGAACAGGTCGCCATGGTCGGTGATGGCATTAACGACGCACCAGCTTTAGCCGCTGCCACAATTGGAATATCAATGGGTACTTCTGGTACAGACACTGCTTTAGAAACAGCCGACATCGCATTGATGAAAGACGATCTGGGCAAGCTTGCCTACCTCAAACGACTGAGCCGAAAAACTGTTCGCATCATCAAACAGAATATTTTCACAGCGCTTTTTTTGAAAGCAATATTTGTGATCCTGGTTATCCCTGGTCTGGCAACGTTGTGGATGGCAGTTTTTGCTGATATGGGTGCGAGTTTACTGGTGGTCTTCAATGGATTGCGGGCGTTGAAAAAATAGGGCAAAATAGTATTTTGTCCTTTTCATCAACGCCATACCTGTAATTGCCCATCAAATTTTCATCTCCATTTACAAATAATAGGTGTTTTTTATTAATAAATTTATCATATTGATTGCAGACATTTACTCACCTAAAATCAATAGTCACTTAATTGGAGAGCATGAGATGCCGAATGAAATAATTTTTCTTGTGGAAGAATCCCCTGAAGGAGGGTATGAAGCAAAAGCTTTAGGACACCCTGTTTTTACGGAAGCAGAAGATTTGAAAGAACTAAAGACCATGATTAAAGACGCTGTAATATGTCACTTTGACGATTCGGAGCGTCCAAGAATAATTAGATTGCATACTGTCAAAGATGAGGTGATTCCAGCATGAAATGACCCTGGGATATAAGCGGTGATGAACTTGCAAAATCTCTTAGTAGATCTGGATATTCAATTACGAGACAAACTGGAAGCCATCTACGGTTGACAACTTTTTCTGGAGGGGAACACCATGTTACGATCCCAAAACACAAGCCAATAAAAATTGGAACATTGAACAGCATATTGAAAGAAATTGCCGAACATTTAGGAATAGACAAAAACGAACTTATCAGAAGCTTATAATAAACTCAAAAATTAATTATGTAAGGATTGTTTGATAGTTCACTCCTTCCTCTTTTCTAGCTTTTTTCAAATCAAAATTCTATTCAAGCAATAACAATATCTGCAAATTTTCAAATTAATCCTCAATTATTCTAACAAATCCCTTGCTTTTTACCAAAAAATTACCTATTATTTTTCCTTGCGATTCTATTTAAATTTATAAAGACATCAAGAAATTCCTCAACGATTAGCAATTCACTATCTAAAAAATAGGGATTGAAAATCTATGCCTTTCAAAGTAATTAAACAAAAATTAGCTCAATTACTTTACAACTACAGCACTGCTTCTCTTGCTTTACTAACAATAATGTACTAAATGTGTATTCTTGCTCTTGTTAATCAAACTATATTTATTTGAAAAAATATAAATCGATGTACAATAATTACTAGTGAAGCGGTCTCTAATGTTTTAGAGTTCACTGCGCGTATTCGATTCTTTTTTCTAAAGGAGAGCTTCTCATGCCAGATGAAGGGCATTTAAATCCTGATGATTTTCT
>CBFDBN010000563.1:0-2870 GCA_965603055.1 uncultured bacterium
AAAATATAACTATATTATCCCTTTATAAGATTGACAAGCTTTTTATATTAGACTTAAATATATTAGAATGTTACGTTAATGAATAACAATTAATAGGATTCAACCATGAAACCTTCAAAATTAAAACCACCAATATTTGTGATTATCACTGCTATTTTGATTGTTATCGTCGGATCGATAATATTCATCTTCTCTGAAATCGGTCTACTCAGCAAAGAAACAGCGTGGATTTTTACAGTTGTCATTTTTACCCATGCCATTTTTGATAATGTAATCCGTTTAATCAAGACCAAAAATATGGCATTTTTATCGACAATACTGCTTTTTTCAGATATTGCTGCCATTAATTTACTATTTGCCCTTCATATCAATAAAGACTATTGGACAGTGCCCCTGGGAACAGGATTTTTTATTTTCGCAATTTTCTCGTTTTATATCAGTTTTAGCAAGAAAATAAAACCACGATACCGTCAGGTCCTGGAGCTTGCCGCCAAACCCATCGATGGAACGGCAGATGGTTTCACACCACGTCCGTTTTCTGTTGGACATGCCAGCTATTCAAAAGAAGAAATCGTTGGATTTGCCAGGTACCTGACAAAGAAACTGGTAGCAATCAACTATTTTGAAAAGGACAGTATTTTTCTGGTCATCCAAACCAGTGAATTAAGCTATATACGCTTGCTGAAACCGAGTATTCAAAATCAGACTTATGTATGTTTCGATTATTCAGGTAAAGTTACTGTCAATATCGCTAAAAAGGATTACAAAAAATATAAACAAGAGCTGACGTTCGATCAACTTTGTGAATCACTGGGAAATCTTTTTAAGTCATTTCTCGACCATTACAAAAAAGGCGAAACTGAAAAAATCATCACCATGTTTGAAAAGAGGCATTCAAATGAATAACTCATCAAAATTAGAACCAATTTATTGGGGACTTTTCATCACAATCACTGTCATTGCAATTGTGGCTTTTATATCTCTTGCTACTTTTTTGAGAATCATTTTCACTTATGAAACGAAGATTGTTATTTTTGGAATCATCTGGCTAATAATCTCCTTGGGCAATATGATTGGCTGGTTAATGACCAAGTCGTTGTTAAGCTTCACCCTGATGATGATCGCTTCTGTATTATCGCTAAGCTATCTTTCAGATTACAAAGGAATATTTATTATCGTTTCGCTAATTATCCTGTTTCTATTTTACTTCTATTTTGTCAGCAGGACTTCAAAATATAATTCAAACTATCGTCGGATTCTTGAGCGGGCTGCTAAACCAGTCCATGAGAAAGGCGATGGTTTTACTGCCCGTCCCTTTCCTGTGGGAGAAGCCAATTATTCAAAAGCAGAATTAGTTGAGTTCGCCAGATTTTTAAGAAAACATCTTATTGCCCTACCATATTTTGACAAAACTGGGGTCAAGATGGTATTAAATGAGGCAAGCCGATTCTGGTTTGGGAGACCAGATTTAAGGAAAGATACATACATCTCCTTTGCTTTTAATGGGAGCATCGCCGTGAATATTGCAAAAAAGGAATACCAGAAATATAAGGATGAATTAACTTTCGACCAGCTTTGTGCTTCATTTGGGAATGTATTTTTGAGATTCTTTGAATTTTATAAGAAAGATGAACAAGGAAAGATATTTGAGGTTTTGGATCGATAAATTCCTTACACGGATGGGCGAAGCACACGAATAACGATCCCAGGGTAAACACCCGTGTGATTCTTCAATGAGTGTGGGAAATATTTTTAAAAAATCCTGTTAAATCCAGTAAATCCTGTCAAAAAAAAGAGATCAACTATGGACTTTAAGACCGTTTCCAGAATAGCAACACTGCTATCAAAATCATTTGCCGAAGAAATGCTGAAATTACTATTAATCTATCAAGATATTTCCGCTTCCCAGGCAGCGAGTCGATTGGATCTGCATATCAAAACTGCCCAGGATTTTCTGGATCAACTTCATGAGCTGGGAATCGTCGACAAAACCGAAGTCTATGAAAAGAAACGTCCCTATTATCGATATTCTTTACAAAAAACGAAATTCACCATTGATGTGGATATTTCCATATTGTATGATCCTAAAGATGAAGATTTGAAATTAGCACAAAAAATCAGGGAGCGAAAAAATGCCGGGGCGACTTTTACAGTTTCAGGCAGTAATGATTTCATCTCCAGCGTCTCTATTTTGATTGGCAAAGGTCGGCAAAGGCGAATTCGGACAATCAGTCTTACGATGACGCAGGGGAAATTTCTTTATCATCTGCCATTTCCCACTGCGGCTTTTGTGAGCGTGAATGATATTTTGAAAAAGGCAGGGATTGATGAATCGCATTGTGCTGAGGTGTTGGATATTGTGGAGGTTTTGAAAGAGCATAAGGTGATCGAGGTTGATAAAAATTAGAAATATAATGCACCTAAATTATTATTAAACTGCCACGAGGCAGAGAGTGATAGGTTAAAGAATGATCGAGAATGATACCACAACAAAAAGAAAGTCACAATTTTTCATATTTGTGTCTTTCCAATACTTGTTTTAATAAATATCTACAAAATAATTCGGCGGAATTATCATAAAAACAAGCTACCGATTCCATCGCTTACATAACTAGTTGTTTTATCAAATGATTTAAACGTATTTTAGCGATGGAATCGGTTTTTAGAGTAACCTCCATGTCTTTTTGAGAATAAAACCGCTAAAATTTCCCAGTCCCCAAACTTCATATTAAGTCACTTAATTATTCCTCAGCTTCTGGTTTTTGCGGGGGCATACTGGTATTCCAGATGTCTCGATGTAACTTCCATTCCCCGTCTACCTGCTTCCAGATGACAATGTATTTGCCCTGGTCGAGCATTTGATCGCCTTC
>CBFDBN010000564.1:0-2866 GCA_965603055.1 uncultured bacterium
TTACCAAGGGAATGTCGCAAGTAAAGCTATTAAATATTATTCAGCCAGATGTGTTTACTCTCGGCAATCATGAATTTGATTATGGGGTAGAACCATTGAAAGAGGCGCTATCCGAAGCGGAATTTCCAGTCATTTCAGCCAATATTTTTAATACCGAACAGGGCAAACCTTTTGTTGAGCCTTATTTTATTAAAAATTATGGCAATTTGAAAGTTGGATATATTGGATTGATGACGCCGTACCTGAAATCATTATCTTTACCAGAACACGTAAGAGACTTAAAAATCATCGACCCAGTAAAAGCTGCCAGGCAATATATCAATCAAATTAAGGATTCTGTTGATTTGATCGTTATCGTCAGTCACATGGGCGTTAGACAGGATTCGTTGTTGGCTGAAGAAGTGGAAGGGATCGATGTCATTATTGGTGGTCATTTACACAAAGCTTTGTTTGATCCTATGGTAGTCAATGATGTTATAATTTGCCAGGCAGGATCGCAAGGAAAATTTTTGGGTCGCCTGGAGCTTGAATTTGATAAGAAAAAAATGAAAATAGTCCGTTTTCATTCACAATTATTTCCAACCATTGTCGATCAGGTGCAGCCTGATCCGATTGTTGCCGCAGCAGTAGATTCGCTCGAAAAAATAGCGGGCGAACAACTCGATGTTGTCATTGGTGAATTAAAGATGGATTGGATTCGAAGTCGCAACGGTGAAAGTAATGTCGGAAACTGGCAGACCGATGTGATGCGGGGATTTGCAGGAACGGATATTGCATTTCAGAATTCGGGCGGGATTCGAAAAAATATTTTCGCAGGCAAAATTACACTGCGTGATATGTGGGAACTGAATCCATTCGCTAATTATTTCATCACATTCGAATTGACAGGAAACGAATTGAAAAAGACCCTGGAGCGGAATTCCAGTGGAAGCGGGGAGTTTTTGCAGATTTCCGGAGTGAAATATAAGTGGAATCCGAATAAACCAACGGGGCAAAGAGTTTTTAATATTATGGTAAATGCTAAGCCGTTAATCGAATCGAAGACGTATTCAGTATGCACCAACAATTTTTTGATCGAGCATTTTTATAATGTCTTTGGTTTTCCCCGGGGGGATAGGGCAATGAAAGAACTGAATGTCATTGATCGAGATATTTTTATTGATGCTGTGAAAAAGCAGCAACTGATTACGTCAAGAATTGAAGGCAGAATAATTGAAATTAAATAGAATTTAAAAATTTATCTGGCAATTGATAGCAATAGATATTTTTTATAATTCCTTTAACAAATAAATAGCCCTCAACAAATAGAAACAACCCAACTGATGAAAAAGTTTTTATTAATATCTGTTGGGTTGCTTCTATCCGTTGGAAAAAATTAATATTTCTTTCAGACAAAATCATGAAAAAAACAATACAACTATTCTTGATGATTTGTTTGATCTCATCATTGAATCTTTACAGCCAGCAAAACACAAAAAAGAGTCTGTTTACAATCGCCCGACTCAAATACCAGGGCGGCGGCGACTGGTACAATGATCCATCAGCCATACCGAATTTGTTGAATTTTTTGAGACAGGAAACGACACTCCAAACCGCTGATGATGAGAAAAAAGTCGAGATCATGGATCAGGAGTTTTTTTCCTATCCGATTGTTTTTATGACGGGACATGGCAAGATTACTTTTTCAGATACCGAAGCAGAGCGATTGAGATTGTATCTATTGAATGGCGGATTCCTCTATGCGGATGATGATTATGGCATGGACAAATATTTTCGGGCGATGATGAAAAAGGTTTTTCCTGACAAAGATGTGGTAGAGATACCGTTCAATCATCCGATTTATCATTGCCATTTTCGTTTTGATAATGGTGCGCCGAAAATTCACGAGCATGATGGCGGAGCGCCTCATGCGTATGGAATTTTTCATGAAGGACGATTGGTCGTTTATTATACTTTCAACACCAACATTTCCGATGGCTGGGCTGATCCTGATGTGCATAAAGATCCCGAAGAGGTGAGGCTGAAGGCGTTGCGGATGGGGCTGAATATTGTTGTTTATGCGTTGTTGGGGGATTAGGTTGTTGGGTAATGCGGTAATTTGTTGAATTGGTAATTGGGTAAAATGATTTACAGCTTGCTGTTAATGATTTTCAAAAGAAAGCGATAGCAATTTATCAATCGCTCGCTGTAACAAATTTTTTTCATTGACAATAAGCAAAATTTTTATATATTTAAAAATAGGTAAGTTTTAAAATTGGATTAAACACAGGAAATCAATGATGGCAAAAACAGTGACCGTAAGGGCTTCAATGAATCCCCAAAAAAAAGAAAACGTATCCCAAATCTTAAAACGATTGGGAATGAATCATTCCGAAGCGATTAATGTTTTTTACAGTTTGATAGAAGAATATAAAGGACTGCCTTTTGAAGTTCGACTGCCAGGCAGTGAGACGGCACTAAAATTTAAGCCTCGTCCAGAAGTTATGAAACACCTGGATGAAAGCATCAAAAAGAACCGACACCTGGGTGAGTTACTGGCAAAATGAACGAATTTCTAACATTTGATGAATTGATAGCTATCCACCATCGGCTCATTGAAGAATTTGGTGGCTCTCATGGCTTAATAGATGTCGGCGCTTTAGAGTCAGCAGTAATGCGTCCCCAAACAGGTTATTATCAGGATATTATTGAAGAAGCCGCAGCATTGATGGAAAGCCTGGCAATGAACCATCCGTTTATCGATGGCAATAAACGAGTGGCTTTTTTCGCTACGGATGCTTTTCTTAGGTTAAATGAGTATTATATTGACTGCGATAATGACGAGGCATACAACTTTTTTATCACATTGTTTGAAACAAATGCTTTT
>CBFDBN010000565.1:0-2864 GCA_965603055.1 uncultured bacterium
ATGAAGGATCGTTCCGTCAGAAAAGCAATATGCGCATAACTGGTCATGGCAATTGCAAGATTTTCCCGTTGCCCCTTGTTGATAATATTTTTTATTGCCTTTTTCATTTCAGGCGATCTACCTTTAATGAAAGTTCCCCATGTAAAATAATTGCATCCTCTTTCAAATGCTTCTTCGTAAGCTTTAGCAGGAGCACCAAAACTGGATGAAATGCCCAATCTTCCAACTTCCAGACCTGTTTTTCCCAGGATTCTGTTTTCGTTAAATGTCATGTTTCCCTCTTTTGTTGTGCAAATTGTTTAACAAAGGCTGAAGAATTTTGTCCTTTTTCTAAATCGCATCTGAATTAAACGTGTCAGTGAGGAGAATATAAAAATATTTATTAACATTTTCAAATGTTTTCTTGGAAATTTTCCAATTGACATTTTGTGAAATATTTAGTTAAATAAATGTTGCATTTGTTAAGTAAAATAATTAAATTATGCCAATTTTTGAGATTGATCATACGATTATTAATCCTTAGAAGTTTAGTAATCGTTAATTTTAATTTCAAAAAACTTGTTTCACTATTTGGAGAAATTTATGGAGCTTTATATATTTATTTTAGTTGTTTTATTCGGCACAGCGCTGGCAGATCTTATTGTCGGCGTGTCCAATGATGCGGTAAACTTTCTTACCTCTGCAATTGGTTCTAAAGCTGCCTCGAGAAGAACAATCATGATTATTGCCGCCCTGGGTATCCTTTTTGGGACGACGTTTTCCAGCGGAATGATGGAGGTTGCTCGGAAGGGTATCTTCAATCCAGAATATTTCCAAATGCATGATGTAATGATTATTTTCCTTTCTGTTATGTTGACAGATATCCTGCTGCTTGATCTTTATAATACATTTGGTTTGCCGACATCAACAACGGTATCAATTGTTTTCGAGATATTTGGTGGCGCCGTTGCAATAGCTCTCATCAAAGTAACTGGAAACGGTAATGGCTTCTCATCAATATTGAATTATATTAACTCAGCAAACGTTATCAAGATTATATCGGGTATCGGGCTATCTATTGTTTTTGCTTTCATATTCGGTGCGATCATCCAATTCATTACCCGACTGGTTTTTACTTTCAATTACCAGAAAACTTTTAAACGGTACGGCGCCATTTACTGCGGAGTGGCACTTACTGCAATATCCTTTTTTATTCTCATAAAAGGAGCCAAAGGTTCATCCCTGGTTACTGCTGAAAGTCGAGATTGGATCATGACGCATCTTAGCCAGATAATGATTATCAGTTTTTTTGCCTGGACGGTCATCTGGCAATTCATTATTAGTTTTACTAAAATAAACGTCTTAAAGGTCATTGTTCTTATCGGTACTTTCGCGCTGGCTCTGGCATTTGCAGCAAATGATCTTGTTAATTTCATCGGTGCGCCATTGGGCGCGCTGAGTTCATTTAAAATCGGAAGTGCTGGTGGTGTCAGCTCACCGCATATTACAATGGAAGCGTTAAAAAATCCTGTCAGGGCAAATACCTGGCTTCTGTTGCTCGCTGGTGCCGTAATGGTTGTGACACTTTGGAAATCACGAAAGGCGAGAACCGTAACAAAAACTCAAATCTACCTGGGCAGGCAGGAAGAAGGTGTGGAGCGATTTGAATCCTCTGTGCTTGCTCGTGGCATTGTCAGAATGGGAATATCTCTATTTGAAATCTACCAGAAAATAATACCACAATTGATCCAGAAAAAAATTAGCCAGCGAATCGATCCTGAAAGATATGAACCCCAACTGGCAGCCGATGGCGAAGTTCCAGCTTTTGACCTCCTTCGTGCTGCCGTGAACTTGATGGTCGCCAGCGCGCTGGTCTCATTTGGCACATCTTTGAAACTACCCCTTTCCACTACGTTTGTCACTTTCATGGTCGCGATGTCCACTTCTTTTTCTGATAAAGCCTGGGGAAGAGAGAGTGCTGTCTATCGAATTACCGGGGTTTTGACTGTACTCGGCGGTTGGTTTTTTACTGCATTTATGGCATTCAGCACCTGTTTCATTTTTGCGCTTTTTATCTATTATGTAGAATTACCAGCTATTCTCATTCTGCTCGGGTTTGGTGTTTTCTTACTCATTCGCTCAACTCGAGTCCACAGTAAGCGTGAGAAAGAATTCCAGCGTCGTGAGCGTGATGTGGCAATTGAAGTTTCAGATATAGATTCGATTACTCGAATTATGCATGATATTGCGAATTTTGTTTCAGGAGTGGGAGAAACAGTCAACAACTGCTATGATGGATTGATTCAAGGGAAGCGAAAGAAGTTGAAACAAACTAACAAGCAGGCAAAAGAGTTGATTGTTGATAGTGAAGGAATTATCGGAGATATTATGAAATGCTTGAAAACATCTCCAGAGTACGATTCAGATGCTGTGCCTCGCTATGCCAGAAAAATCGGGGCTCTCCAGATCATTAACGCTAACCTGACTTCGTTAACCAATAAATGTTTCACTCATATCGATAACAATCACAAAGTTCCTGATCAGACCCAGGCTTCAGAATTAATGGAAGTCAATAAACAATTCAGCGAAATGATTCATCATATATTAAAAGTTTTTGAAAATCAAAAAGTAGATGGAATTAAAAATATCTCCAAATCCCTTACCAATCTTAAAAACACAATCAGGCAATATGATAAACACCAGATGAAGCGCATTAAATCAGGGAAATCAAAAGCAAGACTGAGTTTGTTATTTGTTAGTTCGCTTTCCCGTGTGCAGAGAATTGCTGAACAGGTATTGAATTTGGTGAATTTGTATAGTGAATCCATTGGTGGAAAAACTCGTAAATAAGATAATGATTCGTTATCGTTAACAATTGTCAATTG
>CBFDBN010000566.1:0-2858 GCA_965603055.1 uncultured bacterium
AGAAAATTCTGGAGCCTGCTGCAGTTTGTAACTAAAATAAACAGGCAATTTGGCTGTTGACAAAGATAACGCATATTCACTTCCCACTGAAAATTTTGAAGCTCCTGAAAACCTTTGCTGAAATTGCCAGGCGTTGTGCCTATATTTGACAGGGAAGCTTTTCTGATAACCATAACCTGCCCCGATCGTCCATTTTGGTGATAAATTGAAAGCCATGCCGAAATTTATTGCGCCATTAAATCGCTGCACTTTTTTAAACTTATTTTCTAAATATAAACTATCAAGATCAATTCTTCTGATATTGTTTTCAATAAGATCGTGCGGAAGATAAACGGCTGCACCAACAGCCAATTTTTTGAACTGTCCCTGAACTCCAAACTGAACGCCACTGCCATTAAAGTTGAACCTGTCAGAAGTATTGTCAAATTGCCGATCATTTTTCCCACACCATTGCGTCCAGGCTAAACCGAATTTAAAACTTGTCAGGAGTTGGCCAGCCAATCCCAGTGAAAATGAATAACGATTGTTTTCATTGACCTCCAATCCTTGATATTGAGGCAAAAACCTTTTTTCCATTTCCAGGTGTTGTATGCCATTGTATGCGGCTGCCAGAACCCACCTTTTTTTAAGAAGACTAAAAGGCAGAGATATACTGGAATAAGCAGGGAATTCAAGATCGTTACGGGAGTAGTTTTTGTCGTATTGTCTATCGATTTCATGATATGAAAGTCTGGTGGTTATGGTTCTGGTTGAACTAAAAAAAGTGATATTTTTTAATTCAAAAAGATTTGCAGGATTATGTACAATGTGTGGAACTCGATCAGGCAAAGCAACTGTTGCTCCACCCATTCTTTGAGCTGAAGGATTTTGCAACTCGTAGGGCAGCACTACTCCAAAGGTCTCGTATGTCTGCCCCATTGAAAGTTTAGTAATCACAAAAATAATCCAGATTAGAAATAGAATTTGTTTTGGCCATTTCATGGTCAAATCCTTTCTATTGTAAATAAGATCCTCCAGAAGTAAGGAGATGGACTCCACTTCCGAAGTGTAGTCCATCTCTGAACAATTCTACGGATACAAACTAATTCCAATCCACCACTGAAATTCTTTCAACGTCGTCCCCGCATAAGTATTGGTAAAATTCGGCACCACCAGCAAACGGACATTGAACAATTTAGACGGCGAAATGGTAATTCCAGCCAGCATGGTGGTTTGAACATCGGTTCGGGATTCGCTCGGTTCAGTGTATCGTTCACCAAAATTGGTCTTCTTCGTAGTGACTGAATCCACTGTCTCTTCCCGATAATTGAACAACGCCAGGGTCATGTCATCAATTTTCCAACTGGTCATCTTTCGATTCAAACCAAACAGGATTTCAATCGATTCGGATAATTGCCAGGTGAAAATAACCGGGATTTGAAAATTCATTACCTTAGCTTTAAATTCCCAGAACAGATTTTTATCTTCTCGGGTGGCATTGTAATAATACCTGCCATCAGGATCATAGTGAGAAACATAATCAGATCGACTATGGCGCTCTGAGAGCACATGCTCTGATGTATTGATCCGTCTGTTTTGAAAATCGAAATTGAGACCGATGTGAAGTTTTTTTGTCTTTTCAATCTGCCATTGCAGAGCTCCCATGAAACGATGAGTTCGATTGTGCCTATCACCACTGCCATCACGAATGTCTGACAGGGCATAGTCCCATTGACTATGATAGTATTCTTCGTTCCATTGATATCGATAATTGCTATAAGAAGAATCCTGAACACCCGAACTCAGCGTAATATCTGCATCATGATTGCTGTAGTTGTAGTAGAAATGCAGCGATTTAGATGGATCCAGCGAGAAATTTAAATTCACACCGCCATAAAAAGTATTTCCATCGTGTGCCCAATTTTGAAGTGATAATCCCATCTTTTGATAAAAGCTCCATTCTGTGCCAATATCTATTTGTCCTGATTGATAGATCGATGAATCGCCCTGGTTCATGGACTGGGTTGCATCTCCCATTAAATACCCGCCGTGAAAACCAATTTTGACCTTTTCATTAAACTGAAAGTTTAGACCACCAGTAAAGTCCCAATGATCGTAGTCCTGGTTGCGCTCTCGCATATCAGAGCTAAAAGATTTATAACTCTCAACCGTGCGTTCCCAATAATTGCTTGACCCAAACGTCCCATCTCGTTGAAACAGCGTACGATTCATTTTGAAACCAAACTGAAGCTTCGAGGACAATTCAAAGCCTGCAAAAAGTGATGCGAAATGGCCAGTCTGCCGCATATCATCCGAGCCGCTGTACCGATCGATGATGGGCACATCTGACGATTCCCAGGTTCTATTTCCCGCATAATCATAGCCAATGTTGGAGCGATAAATATCCTGTGGCACCGAATAATAGCCTTCGTTCTGAAAGATCGCCTGGTAGGTAATGCCAAGAAACGATCGCCTGGTAGGACGGGTCAGAAATGCTCCTGAAAAAACAGGTTCCAGTGCTTTTCGAGTCTGGATATAGTAAGATGGATAATAAATACGATCATAAGAATATTCGGCTCGATAATCCAGATGTGGCTGGGGATAAAAATGGCTACTTTCCTCCTCTTTCACCTGGCTGTTCCTGAAATCCAGGTAAATGTATGACTTTTTTGAAGAATCTGAATAAATATTGGCAGGATTGACGACCAGGTTTAACAATGGATCGTCAATTAATCCTGGGGTGGTAGTAATAAAATTGCTCAATCCATAAGGATTCAGGTAATTGGAAGTGAAAAAGAAATCCATCTGTTCGAAAGATTTTTCGAGGACACGTTCGCCCCAGTATTGTCCAAATCCTTTATTTTGAAAGCAAATTAAAA
>CBFDBN010000567.1:0-2857 GCA_965603055.1 uncultured bacterium
AGCAGAAAATTGGCAGGCAAGTATCGGCAATGGGACGCCGGGGAAACAAAATTCAGAGCCAGAGAGTCCGATTCCTGCTATGACAGATTTCTCTAAAATCCCACCAGAAAATTTTCTTTTCCAGAATGTACCGAATCCGTTTAATTCGAGCACTCAAATTGCTTTTACTTTACAAAAAACTTCTTATATTACTCTAAAAATATACAATATGATGGGGCAGGAAATTCGAATATTGGTAAAAAATGTTTGCCCGGCAGGTACATTCAAAATTAGCTGGGATGGAACGGATAATTTTGGTCGATCGGTTGGAGGAGGAATATACTTTTATCAACTGGAGGGAGCAGATTTTTTACAGACCAGGAAAATGAGTTTGGCGCGTTAATTTTTTTTGATTCAACCCGTGAGCAGCTATACATTTTTAAGCAACTAAAAATATCTTGATCTTAAAACATAAGTTTTTTATATTAATTATTCAAAAAACGCCTTAATTACAAATGACCCCCCGGAGGAAAAATTGTGAAAAAAAAATACTTATCAATAATCACTTTATTGCTGCTCAGTACTGTTGCTTTTGCCCAATCCCCAAACCAAAAATATGTCGATCTGCTTTGCATCGATCTTGAGAGACAAATGGCAGTTCGATTTGATAATTGGAAATACTCGACGCAGATGATTCCCGATGCCTGGAAATCCAATTATGATGAAGTCGGCTGGAAAACATTGAGAATCAACGAACGCATTTATCCCGATTCTGCCTGGTTCAGAAAAAAGATCACCATTCCTGAACGAATTTTGGGAAAACCGGTTCAGGGAGGCACGATAAGGCTCTTAGTTTCAGTGGACGATGCTGGTTTCTGCTGGATTAATGGCGAAAAGAAAGGTTTGTTCAAATGGAATGGAAAATATGTGTTGACTAATAATCCCCAGCCAGGACAGGAGTTTTATATCGCCATCAAAGCCATCAATACCGGCGGTCCCATGCGACTGTTGGAAGCGAAACTGGAGTGGGATAAAGTGAAGCCACTGGCTAATAAAGTTGAGGATTATATTTTCAGCTTGAGAGTCGGGCAAAAATTACTGAGTGATGATACTTATCTAAAAACTGGCAGGGTTCGACTGGACACCGGTATCGATCAGAGTACTGTGCCCCAAAAGCGACGTTTTCAGCTTCGTCAACAACTGGAGAAGGCTGCCCGATTGGTGGAAGCTTCAGCTTTAAAGAATGGTTACCCCCAAATTTTTAAAGCCTCACTGGAAAAATCCCGCCAGGCATTGAAATCCATCGGAAAATTTGCCAGGGAATTTACGCTGGTTTTCGATTCAAACGCCCATATCGATTGTGCCTGGCTGTGGCGTTATTTAGAGACGATCAATGTGGCTAAAAACACGTTTACTTCGGTACTGGACATGATGGAAGCTCGCCCTGATTTCACTTATACCCAGAGCCAGGCGCATCTCTACTGGTGGATGGAAACCATGTTCCCTGATGTTTTTC
This sequence comes from uncultured bacterium, assembly GCA_965603055.1. GTDB lineage: Bacteria > Zhuqueibacterota > Zhuqueibacteria > Thermofontimicrobiales > Thermofontimicrobiaceae > CBFDBN01. The sequence goes on from CBFDBN010000567.1 coordinate 1,496, forward strand.
AACGCATTCAACAGCGAGTAAATGATGGTCGCTGGGAATTGGTCGGCGGAATGTGGGTCGAGCCAGATTGCAACCTGATCTCGGGTGAATCCTGGGCAAGACAGTTGTTATATGGCAAGCGCTATTTCAAAGAAAAATTTGGCGTTGATGTCAAAATTGGCTGGAATCCGGATTCGTTCGGCTATAACTGGAACATGCCGCAATTCTATCGTGACGCTGGCATCGATGCTTTTATCACCCAGAAAATCGGCTGGAACGATACCAATATGTTCCCCTACCGACTGTTTTGGTGGCAGGGACCGGATAGCTCGAGACTTCTCACCTATTTCCCCAACAGCTATGTCAATGAAATCAAAAATCCTTATTCACTGGTGGATTGGCTGCGACAGTTTGAAGCCAATACTGGCTTCAAAAAAATGCTGGTACTGTACGGTGTTGGCGATCATGGCGGTGGTCCCGATTTTCAAATGATCAATCGGATCGAAGATCTGAAAAAGCTGGACATTTTTCCCAATGTGGTTTATGGCACTGCCGGGGAATATCTTAATTGGATCCGCAATCATGATCTTTCCGAATTGCCAGTGTGGAGTGATGAGCTTTATTTAGAATATCATCGAGGTACTTATACGACCCAATCGAATACTAAAAAGAATCATCGGGAAGGCGAACAATTGCTCGGTAAAGCTGATCAACTGTCTGCAATAGCCAGTTTGTATGGATTTCCCCACAACAATCGCGCATTGATGAACGGCTGGCGGGGTGTGTTATTCAATCAATTTCATGACATTCTGCCGGGATCAAGTATTTATCCAGTTTACAAGGATTCAGACGAGTTATATCAACACAGCCAGGAAATCGCTCGCCACGAATTAGAAAAATCGCTTGATTATCTGGCTGAACAAATTAATACCCGGGTGAAAAAACATGTTCAACCCATTCTTATTTATAATCCCCTTGCCTGGCAGCGCACCGACCTGGTCGAGCTGCATCTGCCAGAAAATGATCGAAGGGTCTATTCGGTTTTCGATGAAAGCGGGGTAGAAATACCATCTCAAACCGTTGCATCGGGACGCTACACCAATAAAATTCTGTTTGTCGCAAAGGATGTTCCGGCAATGGGATATACGATTTACGAACTACGAAGCCAAAAGCATCCGAAGCGCTGGCAGAATTTAAAAGCTTCCCCAGCTTCAATAGACAATGAATATTATCAAGTTAAAATTGATTCAACAACCGGCTGGTTGAAAAGCATTTTTGATAAAAAAGCGAACCGTGAGATTCTGGCTGGGCCGGGAAATGAGCTGCAACTTTTCAAAGATACCCCGACGAACTGGGATGCCTGGAATATTGGATTGGGGGAAC
>CBFDBN010000568.1:0-2841 GCA_965603055.1 uncultured bacterium
TTGTTTGAGCCTTTAACACGAAATACATATTCGCCAGGATCAAGATTGGTATAGGTAGCAGAGCGCTGATTCCCGACATAATTCCATTCTTTCTCAAATCCTTCCATGATAAAAGCATATTTATTTTTTTCAGGGAAGATATAATTCAATGCGGCAAACTCAAATGTGAACACCGATTGCTCGTGGGTGAGTGTTATTTTTGGGGTTTCAGCAATGTGCTTTTCAAGCGGAGAACCTTCTTTTCTGATGATAACATCTTTATTAAAAATTTTCAACTTTGTCAGCACAATTGGAGGGGGATAAGGATTCTGAGTAATATCTTCCGTTGATAACACATTTAATCCATAATTGCCACCGAAATAAATTTCACCACTCTTAGACAGGAATAATCCCTTTACACCTTCATGAATCCCAAAATTGATATAATTGGGTTTTGCCGGAAGGTTAATCGCATCCGACATTTTTAATATATTTTGCCCGGTACTCAACCAGAGATTGCCTTCACGATCTTCTACGATACCAGTAATATACTGGTTTGCTAATCCTTCGCCTGTTTGATATCGAATAAATTGCTGATTTTCCCTATTAAAGCGAAAAAGCCCCTTTCCCGCGCCAATCCAGATCTGTCCTTTACTGTCTTCGCAGAAATCATAGCAAATATCAGGAACAGCGCACTTCTCATCATTAAAATCATGAACATAATTGATTACTGTATATGCTTTTTTATCGACAAAACTCAAACCGGTATAAGTACCCAGCCAAAGATTGCCTCGACTGTCTTCAAGCATGGATAAAACACCATCTTGAATAATCGGATAAGGAAATCGAGTAAAGGTTCGCTTTTTTCGGTCATATTTATCCAAACCAATAAACGAGCCAACATACAAATTCCGCTCGCTATCTTCAAAAATGTTTAAAATAAAATTGTGCTGTATGGTAGACGGATCATCAGGATTATTTCGGAAATGAGTAAATTTTCCAGTATTTGGATTAAATAGATCAAGTCCACCTCGATATGTTCCCACCCAAACCTGATCATAGCTGTCAATTAAAACGGCAGTCACTTCATTGGCGCTTATACTGGCGGGATCATTATTATTATGAACGTAATATTTAAATTGCCCGGTCTTTTTATTCAATACATTCAGTCCACCTCCATCAGTACCTATCCATAAATTACCGTCCTTATCCTCGGCAATGCTAAGAATATAAGGATTATTCAATCCTCCCTGGGTGACTTTATAATGTCGGAATCCCTGCGTCAACCGGCTGGCATAATTGACACCGCCATTATAAGTTCCCAACCAGAGAATTCCATCATCACTGACATAAGCTGAATAAATTGAGTTACTGTTGATACTGTTCTCATCATTAATATCAAGCACATATCGGTCGAATTCTTCTGTTTGAATATTGAAAATATTTAGTCCACCATTTTCAGTTCCAATGTAGAGATTATCCTTTCCATCGCCAGCAATACAAAATAATTGATTGGTGCTTATTGAACCAGGCTTCTCTTTATCATGCAGAAATTGTTTCATCATATTTTTATCAGGAGCTAAGCGGATTAATCCGCCGAAATATACGCTTAACCATAGATTGCCACCTGCGTCTTCATAAATGCCTCGAATATCTATTGGCGATCCCGTGCCTGGATTATAGATGTAGCGTTTGAAAGTGTTTGTTTCCCGATCAAATAAATTCAGCCCGTTGGCAGTACCAATCCAGAGCCGATTTTTGCTGTCTTCAAACAGACAACAAATTCTATCGTTACTAAGACTTTTCGTATTCGTGGTATCAGACTTATATTTTAAAAATGTATTTGTTGCTCTATCTAAACTGTACAAACCCGTTAACGTCCCGAACCAAATTTTCCCTTCACTTTCCTCCAGAATACTAAAAATGTACAATGATTCAACCATTCGCTTCATATCAGTGGTAGGAACAATATTTGTAATTTCATCCGTCTCACGATTGTAAAGATCAAGTCCGCCTCTTTTCGTAGCTATCCATATATTATGCTTGCTATCTTCCATGATAGCCATTACCTCATAGCTGCTGATTGACTGCAGATTTTCGGGAGCATTTTTATAGATGGAAACTTGATAACCATCGTATTTATTTAAGCCATCATTAGTACCAAACCACATTAAGCCACGGCTATCCTGTAGAATGCAGTTCACAGTACTATTTGACAGACCATCGCCGATAGACAGGTGCTCAAATTTCAAATTATTATTCTGTGCACTGACCAAATTTATCAACGATAATACTATGGTTAGCGTGGCTATTGAGCTTAAACGATTCAAGATGTTGGGATTCATAACCTAATCTCAATTAATTGGTTATCAACTTTCTTTCTCTGTAATTAATCGCACAAGTAAAATTGCCATTCATCATTTTCTCAGATTTTAAAATCCCCTGGCAATCGATGACTTATATGGGCTTGTTCGGATGCGCTTTAATACAATCAATTAACTCATCCACATGGGCAAATGCCAGCGCGCAATAGGTATCTGCCGCACCATAAAAAATGGCAATTCTTCCGGTTTCCGCATCATGCAGTGTTGCGCAGGGAAAAGCGACACTTGGAACAAATCCGACCGTCTCGTAGGGTTCTTCAGGCGTCAATAAATAGTTCTCACAATCTACGACCACTTTGGCTGGATCATCGATATCTAACAACGCAGCGCCGATGCTGTAAATAAATCCACTGCAAGACATACAAACACCGTGATAGATCATTAACCAGCCTTCGGTCGTTTCAATTGGAATGGGTCCGGCACCGATTTTCACATTCTTCCACCAGTAGTGACTTGTTTTCATGACCAATCGATGTTT
>CBFDBN010000569.1:0-2828 GCA_965603055.1 uncultured bacterium
ATAATCGCCATCCAGCATGATACAATTCACAATATTACTCATTAAACCATCCACAACTGTAAACTCGACCCATCGGTCTCGACCTTTGTCATATTTTAACACACCATTATCGGTTGCTACCCAGGCAGAATATTCATCCACAACGAGATAATTGACAAAGGTGGAACTCAGGAATCTTTTTTCGGGCGCTCCGCCCCAGGTTTGGGAATCCATGTAAAAAACCTCCACACCATCTTCCAGTCCGAACCAGACCTCTTTGTCTTCAAAAATACCGATAGCTCGTACTTCATCATTCATAGGCCCATTGGGATCATCTTCAAAACCACCGGTTTTTTCGGATTTATCATAAATATAAACACCGTACTCAGTCCCCAGCCAGAGCAGATTTTGCATAATTTCAATGTCGTAGACCTTTTTGCGCAGCAAATCTTTTCTGGCAATCTCTTGAATCCAGAATTTTTTTGTACCCAGCGAATCTTTAATAATTTGAGACAGTCCATTCAGCGTTCCAATCCAGACATTTTCTTCATCCACTTCCACATCAAACACATAATTATCCCCCAGTCCCGAGCTAATATCATAAGTTCGCCATTCATTTTTATCGGGAGCAAAGCAGGCTAAGCCATATTCCGTTCCGAACCAGGTACAGGAATCGTCAACCGCAATCGCTGTCACCTGGTCACTGTGAAGGTCATTCATAAATCGCGCCTGGTAATTTGTCCAGGTATTGCGATTAGTGTCCCAGTAAGTAATACCGCTTTCGTTTCCGTAGGAGCCAATGCCGCCCGCCCAGAAGTTGTAGTCATAATCCATCTCCACAGCATTGACATTTTTAATAAAAAGTCCATAAGGCATCATTTCTAAAATTTCGATTCGAGAATCGGCTTTTCCAGCGCCAAGTCCCCACGAGCTAATCCAGGTGACGTTCCAGGGATCTCGAAAATAACTGGTGACTTTATAAGTATTTAATTGGTAATCCCTGATAAATCCACCGGGATCGAAAAAATAACCGCCATGCATAAATAGGTTGGGGAGCTTGCCAAGATTATTGGCTCTTTGTCCGAACCAATTGATCTGTTTGATTGGGACATCAGAAGCAGAAGCCCTGGAAAAATATCCCTGCTGATTTTCACTTCTCAGGTAATTCCCAAATTTCGTTTCCAGCCAGACATATCGATCATCGAAACCAATAGAAATGATGTCATCATCCTGATCCAGTCCGATCTCATCTTTGAAGAAATTTTCCCACCGGCGAAATGTCGTCCGATTGACACTTACTCCCTGTGGCGTAGAGCACCAGAAATAATCAGTGTTCAAATCATAAGCAACAGCCTGAACAAAATTATCCGCCAGTCCATCGCTGGTGGTCCAGGGCGTATCCCATTTGTTGGAATAAAAATTGTATCGAGTGACTCCGCCCGATGTGCCAAAATAAACATACTCTCTTCCTTCTGCCAGGGAGGTGATCCAGCGGGTCATGGAATAACTGGTCCAATCGTCTGGTTCGTATCGGGTGTTGGTGCCCCTGATGCGGGTATCGATGTCCTGTTGTTGAGCTATCGCTGTATTAAATAAAATCAGAGATAAAATAAATGTCAAACGGATTAAGTTTCTGAACATAATTGAGCTCATAAAAAATTTGATATTTTGGTCAGTATGATTGACATATCTAATATTTTCAGGCTGCCAATGAAATCGGTGTTCTTTCAATATAAACTATCGGAAATTCTTCTTTAAAAGAAGGTGTACAAATCGACAGTCTTAAAATCTGACTAACTGGCGTTTTGGTGATCATTTCAACAACCATCTCCTGCCATTCTGGTTCTAATTCTTTTAAACCAGTCAAAGGAAAACTCCTTGGGCCCAAATCTGTTGATTGTACCAATACGGAATAATCCATTAGTGTTAAGCCAACGGCTCTTTTCTCTTTAAAATTAATACGTAATAAAATATTATCATTCAATTCAACTGCCGACGTTGCTTCTTCTCCAGGAGAAAATGAGATGTACAAGATGTCAGCTTTTTTATCGTAATCAAAATTTGTTTTTTTTGCCATTAGTTATTTGCTAGAAAGTTACTAAAAAATTTTAATAAAAGCAAATGTTATGTTGCTTAGGTTTGGAATTTGGAATTTATTTTATTCCATACTTCTTTAGTTTACGGTGCAAATTCGGTCGATCGGTTTTCAAATTCTCAGCCATGCGAGAAACATTCCCTCCTGCCCTGTTAAATTCCCGCATCAATAATTGCCGTTCGAAAAAGTCCAACCGATCTCGAAGAGAAGCTTCATCCGAGTGAAAATCATCTTTATGTTGTAGTGGAGCAAACTGATGAGAAAACGATTCGGGAAGAATATTGAGAACTTCCTTCATTTCGATCTCATCGCTATCGGTCATAATCACCAATCGTTCCATAAAATTTTTCAATTCTCGAACATTGCCCTGCCACTGGTAATGCATCAACGGCTCCAAAGCCTCGTCACTGATGTTGATTGGTTTTTTGCCATTCCTAAGGCAATAATTAGATAGAAAATGTCGGGCGAGAATGGGAATGTCTTCTTTTCTTTCTCTTAATGAAGGGACTCGAATGGGAATCACGTTCAATCGAAAAAACAGGTCTTCACGAAAATAACCGTTTGAGATTTCCTGCTGCAAATCTTTATTGGTCGCTGAAATCACCCGGATATCAAACTGAATTGGAGTAGTACCACCAACCCGCAAAAATTCATTTTCCTGTAATACTCGCAACAGTTTTGCCTGCGATTCAAGCGACAGGTCGCCAACTTCATCCAGCAATAATGTCCCCTCATTTGCTTCTTCAAACATGCC
>CBFDBN010000570.1:0-2804 GCA_965603055.1 uncultured bacterium
TACCCAATTACCTCAATTACCCAATCCCCCAGTCATCGACTGGATTTCACCAGGATATAAACCGCACCAATCCCAAAAAATATATTTCCCATCCAGGCAGCAAATAATGGCGGTAAAGTTCCATTGTGCCCCAGGCTTTGCCCGACTTTTATGATTCCAAAATAAAGGAAGCAGATGAACAAACTTATGCCGAAGCTAATTGCGGTACCGCTTCTTGTTTTTCTTGATGCCAGCGGCGCGCCAAACAGAATGATAATCAAATTGGCAAACGGGAATGAAATTTTCAAATATAAATCGACCAACCACCGGTCGGGATTACCACCAGTTCGCCGGATCTCTTTGATAAAATTCTTTAATTCCCAATAACTCATCTCTTCGGCTTTTTTTTGCACTCTGGCAATATCCTCTGATTTAAAATACAGATCCGGCAAGTCCAATTCATCAAAAGTTTGGACGGTTTCCTTATTATTTGAAAATTCCCGGGTATAGCCAGTTAGTAACTGCCAGTTGTTATTTTCCCAAATCATCTTCGACGCATCTATGCGTTTAATTAACTGGTTCTGTTTATAACTTTGAACACTCACTTTAAAACCAGTATTCTCCTTTGTATCAAAAAATCCAATTAACAACCAGCTATTTTCATCAATTTGCAAGCTAATATCTTTTGTCTGTTCTATCCTTTTTCTTTTAAGTTTATTCACGTGCGTTTGATAGATTTCTTTTTTCTTTTGATTGCTCGAAGGCACGAATCGCTCGCCAGCATAAGCAGTAATTAAGCTAATTATAATTCCTAACACAAACAAAGGACCCAGGATTCGATACAACGATAATCCTGATGCCTGCATGGCTATCAGCTCATTATATCGCGATAACTGCCCGACACTGAACAGGCTGGCTAATAACGTTGCCACCGGGAGGGTCAGGATGATGATGTATGGGAAATAAAAAACATAATACTTCACAACAACGAAGAAACCAACGTTTCGATCGATAAACTTGTCCATAAAGCCGACCATATCGATAATGATATAGATTGCAGTAAATGCAACCAGGGCAAAGAATAAAGTCCCCAGAAAATTTCTGACAATATATTTAGCAAGGATTTTCATTCACTCTTCCATTGAAAGCGTTTCGGTAACAGGCGGGTTAAAAAATTAAAATTAATAAAAGAAGATTCTTTTGCAGTTCGAATGAGCAAATAAATTCCAAATGCTCCCACGATGAAGTTAGCCAGCCACATGGAAAGGAACGGAGATAACATATCCCGATCCGCCAGTTCTTCACCGCCAATTAAGAATATCCAATAGACAATAAAGAAAATTAAGCTTATCCCACCGCCAACAGCCATGTTTCCTCGCCTCGCCATAATACCCAACGGTGCGCCAATTAGAACAAAAACAATGCAGGCAAACGGAATGGAATATTTTTTATAAATTTCAACTAATAATCTATTATTTGTTAATTCATAACCGCGGTTAATTTCCCGCTCACCCTTTATCCGTTGAACAAGATTGGTATGAACTCGTACCTGCTTGTTTAAATGAGATTTCATTCTCATTGAAACCTTCAAACTTTTCATCAAAATCGGTTGTTCGTTTGCACCGGGGTTGGCAGGCACGGGAAAATTTATCTTTTTTGTTTCAGGGAAATCGCCAAACTCTTTATTAGAATTTTTAGCCGGGCTTTCACCTGGTTTAGATGCCCGACTCAAAAAATGACGATTTACTTGCGCCTCGATTGAAGTTGTCAAATTTTGTCGGCGCTTTTCAATGAGCCTCAGATTATTGTCAATTTCCTGCCGCATCATTTTGGCGCTCTGCTCACGATCACCTCGATACCCGGATTCAGATCGCTGGAGCACCATATTGGGGATCGGGATCGTCAGGGCATATTTCTGAAATTGGACCAGGGTGTAATTTGCCAGATTTTCATTATTGATCTCATGAATTTCTCCATCATAAAGCGTAATTTGCAGCAGCCCGGTGCTTTCATTAACGAAAATATCGCCGCGCTCCGCTACTACAGTTTTACTCATTTCTGGATCATTCTTATCATAAATTAATACATTTTTCACGCGGGATAAATTCTGCTGTTCAACTAAGTGATCGACACGAATGGAGAGATTCGGAATATCATGATATAAATACCCTGGTTCTAAATTAACCGTTGGTTTTTTAATGGCTATGTCCCGGGCTAATAACCGTAGTCGATGATTTGAATCTGGCAAAACCTCATTATTAAACCAGATCAAGAAGACACTAAGTCCTGCAGCAACGAGGAGTACCGGCAGCGCAATGCGGTAGAGACTGATTCCACCTGCCTTAACCGCAGTGATTTCATTATCAGCAGATAACTGACCAAAAGCCATCAGGCTTGCCATTAAAACAGCCATTGGCACAGCAAGCGCAACAATCCAGGCGAGGTTCAGGGCAAAAAATTCTACAATTACCCACAATCCAAGCCCCTTGCTCAAGATACGTCCCAATTCTTTGAAAACCAGGTTTAGCATAAACAATAGCGTAACAATGAACAGTCCGAACAGGAATGGTCCAATGTGCTGTCGCAATATGTGTTTTGATAAAATATAAAACATAATCGGGAACCCTATACATCTGCCAGAAGTTATAATATACGTAATTAAGGTTGGATTAGCAAGAAATTTCTGCCCACCTAACAGGTAATTAATTTTTAGGGGGTGAGATAAAACAGGTTGCCTATCTGAATTTTACAACTCATTGTTTTTTCACAATACGGAAAATCTAAATGTCCATGCTGTTTAATCTCACCCCCTTTAGCATTCTCAA
>CBFDBN010000571.1:0-2804 GCA_965603055.1 uncultured bacterium
AATACATCGCGAAGAATCTGGTCGGTAACTTTGAAACCGTAAATAGACCTTTTCTCGATAGTACCATTCAAAAATTGCTTTTTCTCCCCAAAAGACTCATTCCAACCTTGTGCAATATCTCCCTCTCCTTTGCGAACCTGTTCCAGGGACCATGTCAGGGTTAAGTCTCGGTTGGGATTGTAATTAGCTTCAATGAACCAATCATCAGCGTTGGGACCGAGCCAATGTCCAATGCTTTGATCGTAATTTTGATAGACATTAATCGAATCATGATGCGTATAGACAAAAGGCTCCACCCGGGCATACTCGGCATGAAGATCAACATTTTTCAATCCAAATGGTTCTACCCAATACCCGCCAGTGAGAAAGGCAAATTTATTTCCATAATAACGAAATACACTTTCTGACAGGGTATAGTCATCAATAAATAGCTCAAAATAGCATTTCAATTTTTTCAATGGAAATACAGTAAAATCAAATCCAATGGTATTATTATCCTGGTCGCCCAGGTGATGCTCTGCCACGTGGTAAGGCATGATGGGATTGAGGTATTGGAACTCAACATCACGGTTTCCATATATAACACCCTCACTTCCTGCTACATAGAGCCAGGGCGCGACTCGGATCTCCAGTCGATGAGCAGCCAGGAATTTTTTACCATTGCTGCTATTTAAATGCCCATGGATACTTTCGAATTGAAACCGTTTAAATCGAGCTTTGAGTTTGATCATATCAAACAACGGATTTTGAGCCGAGAGCATCAAGCTGCCACGATAGCCTGGTCCCCATTTCGCCTTATCGCGACCGACTTCCAGTTGAAACCAGGGTAGCTTCCAGATAAAATAAGCAATGGCTTCGTCTGTATATACATTTTTCCCGGCATAACTAATGGGAGTTCCTCTTGAAGGATTAAAATTTCTTTGCGTGATTTCCACACCGCGATGGATGGTATTTCGCACAAAAATATGAAAACCTAAACTCTTTTTAAAATTCCCCCGCAGAATTCCACCAAGCGTTGTATGCGAAGTTCTCTCCGTTGCAGAATACTGATCCCCTCTCCTGACATCGAGATTAAAGCCAAAATCAAAATCAGCATGAATTCTATTTTCTTGCTCAGACCAGGTGAAAAGATGACGTTCGCGGTAACGTTGATCAAACTGAATAGCTAATTTTTCCAGTTCTTCATGGAATTCGCCTTTCAGTTGCTCAAATCGATCTCGCTCAGAATTGGTTAATTTTATCACTCCTTTTTTATCCGTTGCTTCCACCTGGGAAAGAATTCTTGCGATATCCATTCGAGACATCGGCAAAGACCGTTCACTCATTTCTTTAAATAAGCCCTTTGTTTCCAATCGATCGAGAAATTGATATGACCAATGTTCCAACGGGAGATTTACGGATTGAGTGATGCCAGTGGAATTCAACAGAAAAATGATCGAGATTAATAATGTAAGCTGAATACGAACCAACACGTGATATCTTTCCTCTTATTAAAAACCCTTCTTTTTTGGCTGTTCAAGAATAATCACCACCTGCCATGCGATTGGTCTTAAAAATGGAATGAGCTTGAATACCAGCTTATCCAGATTATCCAATGAATTCAAGATAAAAGAAAAAAACCTGGTATTCCGGAAAGGAACAGCCATGATTGAAAATAAATGAAAAAATCTGAAATGATTTCGGTTGAAAAAAGTCTTAATTAATCTTAAATCTTTCATTGTCAGCGGATGTTCATCTTCTGTTCTAAATCGAGGTGTTAATTTTCGATAAAGATTGATCAGCGGATTATGCCCCAACGGTTCAATGAAAACTGCTTTGCCTGCTGGCTTCAATACCCGGGATATTTCTCTCAACGATAGATCTAAATTGAGATGATGGAGAATGCTCGTCCCAAAAATCAAATCAAAACGACTATCATCAAAATCCATTGCTTCAGCATCTTGTTCCCAAAATTCAATGTTTTCAATTCCTTGTTCTTTAGCTTGAGTCTTTGCCATATTAATAGCGACTTCCGAAATATCAATACCGGTGACTCTTGCGCTATGTTTTGCCAGCAGAAAAGCATACGTTCCTTTTCCACAACCATATTCCATTACATCCTTATTGCTACTATTGCTGAGAAGATATTTTTCATAAAATGTTCTGCTGCTTTGCACAGCTTTATAGAATTTTTGGACTGGCTTTCTTCCTTCGGTTTCAAAAGTCTTATCAAAAAACTGTTTTTCGTGTACTATTCTTGATTCTTTCATTATATGACAGCCTCCCTATATTCTCCAAATTCTGCTCGCATCACGTTACAGATTTCACCAAGTGTTGCATACACTCTCACAGCGTCCAGAATCGCTGGCATGATGTTTTGTTCGTTTTGAGCGACTTCTTTCAGATAAGCAAGTCGTTTTGCTACCTCTACATTATTTCGCTTTTGTTTGACTTGCTGTAGCTTATTAACCTGTTCTTCTTGAACTTTCAAATCAATTTTCAACAGATCAGGTTTATGTTCTTTTTCGATCTTAAATTTATTCACACCAACGATAATTCTATCGGATTTTTCAACCTCTTTCAAATATCGATAAGCGGAGTTTTGAATCTCTTTTTGAATATAGCCCTTTTCAATCGAGGTTACAACGCCACCCAGTGCATCGATTTTCTCGATATATTTTTTCGCATCTGCTTCAATTTGATTGGTCTTATGTTCGATGTAATAAGATCCAGCCAGTGGATCGACTGTTTCCGCCACACCGGACTCATGAGCTACTATCTGCTGAGTCCGCAATGCAATTCCCACTGAATCTTCCGAGGGAAGC
>CBFDBN010000572.1:0-2799 GCA_965603055.1 uncultured bacterium
CAGACAGCCGATTTTTCAAAGGGTTGGCTTTATGCTCATTTAATTCAAAGTACGATTCAATTCGATGTTGGAGATACGGTTCAGCAGTTTGATTACCTGGGCGATATCATTCAATGGCATGATGACTGGGGACATATCCACTTTGTGGAGATACAGGATTCTGGTTTGGTCTGGCAATATGATGACAACCAGTGGGGTATTACGTACAATCCGCTTCTTTCCCTTCGTCCCCATACAGATTTGATTCCCCCAATTATTGAGAACGTGTTCCCAAGTTCGAAGTTTGCATTTTGTCTGAATGAGACCAGTACCTACCTCGATCCAGACAGCCTCTATGGGGATGTCGATATCATCACGCAAATAGTAGATTATATTGGTGATTCGGAGTGGCAGCTTCCAGCCTACCAGACTTTTTATTGGGTAAAAAAAGTACCAGAGGATACAATTACATTGCAAAGAACCCAGGGGCAAATACTCAACCATGCCTATGATTTTTATGGATCGGACAATTATACACCTTATGCACAAGTGATCTACAAAAGAGATGATCTTCTCATGCCATCTTCCTGGATGGATACCACAAGAAATTATTATCACATCCTGACCAATAACAATGGTGATTCTTTAATCGAATTGTCAGAAAGGGAACTGGCTTTTTCCACAACGGAATATCTTGATGGCGATTACCGCATTTTTGTCGAGGCCCGGGACGAATACGGAAATTCAACCATTGATAGCATGGAAGTGAAATTTAAGAATGGTTTGACGCGAATTTTAAAGGATAATGCTCAGCTCCCTTTAAAATTTCAACTATTTCAAAATTATCCCAATCCATTTAATCCCTCGACTACCATTCGGTATTCAATACCAGAATCGGGTATGGTGAGATTAAAGGTTTATGATTTGTTGGGAAAAGAAGCTAATAAACTTGTTGATGAATTCCAAAAAACAGGGACATATATCATTAATTTTGATGCGGTTAATTTTGCCAGCGGGATCTATTTTTATGAATTGAAAGTGGGTGAATTCTCAGAAGTTAAAAAGATGTTATTAATACATTGAAAAATATATAGAGGAACGAATTTATGATCAACCTAAAAATTGCTCGTCACAAAATTATCTTATGGATTCTTGCTATCATTATTACCATTGCTTCGGCAGTTTATCAAAGAATGAGCGGGCCAACCTATCCGAAAAGGGGCAAGGTGAATTTTCAGACAAACGAAATATCGTTTAAGCTGTTACGGACTGAAACTGTAAATATAAATGCGCCAATCGCTTTAACCGTGCCGGATACAACAATCAGTGGCTATGTTAAATTTAAACGTTATAAATCCCACGATGAATGGACACAAACACCGTTACAGCGAGAGGGTGATAAATTAGTCGCTAATCTTCCCCATCAACCACCAGCCGGAAAGCTAATGTACTATGTCTATCTAACGAAAAATGAACAACAAATATCTTTAACCGGGGATGAGCCGATAATTCTTCGTTATAAAGGAGAGGTGCCGGCTTTCATACTCCTGTTTCATGTATTTATCATATTTTTTGCCATGTTACTTTCCAATCGAACTGGATTGGAAGCACTGGATGCCAATGGTAAAGCATTCAAATATATGCTCTGGACAATTGGACTGTTTTTTGTCGGTGGATTCATTTTGGGACCAGTGATGCAGAAATATGCCTTTGGAGCGCTCTGGACTGGCTTTCCTTTTGGTATTGACCTGACTGATAATAAAGCTCTGATCGCTATGCTGGGCTGGCTCTGGGCATGGTTTAAAAATCGTGGCGGAAGAGAGGGTAGAGGCTGGATTATTTTTGCGGCTGTATTAATGCTTGCTATATACCTGATTCCTCATAGTGTTTTAGGCTCGGAGATTGATTATACGAAAGTTCCTGAGTCGCATTAAGTGAAAGTGGGGCGTTGAGCGTAGGGTGTGGTGTGTGATTTTGAAAGGTTCTTCCCCAAAAACTAAAAATTTGATTTATAATATTTTAGAGTGATCGCTTATATGGAAAATAATAAGCTCATTGAATTCGATAATGTAACGAAAAAATACGGCAAAGTATTGGCTCTTGATCGGGTTTCCTTTGAAATAAATGCTGGTGAGATATTTGGATATATCGGTCCCAATGGGGCAGGGAAGACCACGACCATAAAAATACTGGTGGGTCTGATAAGGGAATTTTCTGGCGATTGTTCTGTTGCAAATCATTCATTACCGGAGAATTTCATCAATGTCCAGGCGCTAATCGGTTATTTTCCCCAGGATGTTGGCTTCCAGGAATGGCGCACCGTCGATCATGCATTGCAAACTTTCGGCAAGCTTTCTGGTATGACAGATAATGACCTTGAACCGCGAATCAAACAAGTGCTTGATTTGCTTGATTTATCGGAAGTGAGAAATAAAAAAATCCAGAAATTGTCAGGCGGGATGGTTCAAAAAGTTGGCCTGGCTCAGGCACTGTTGCATCGACCAAAGCTATTAATTCTTGATGAGCCGTTAGCCGGGTTGGATCCTGCCAGTCGTTTCATGATCAAGCAGACTTTAAAAGAACTGAGTAAAAATGGAACCACGATTTTCTTTTCCTCCCATATTTTAAGCGATGTACAGGATGTTGCAACCAAAATCGGTATCTTGAATAAAGGTCGCATCCTGAAAATGGGAAACCTGGATGAATTAAAGGCGGAGTTTTTTCAAGCCCGGGATATTGAGATTTCGTTTTCACTATTGACCGAAACATGGAAAAATCTCAAATCACTTTCAGGTATTGACAATATTGAACAAAATGAGC
>CBFDBN010000573.1:0-2786 GCA_965603055.1 uncultured bacterium
AATATCAAATAGATATAGCAATAGACATTCGCAAACTTGAAATCAGTTCTTTTTTACCTCTCTAATTGCCCAATCACCAAATTACAAAATCATCCCCAAAATCAACATTCAATCCAGATATTCTCCACGCCAATAATATCTGACAGCTTATTTACCAACGCGTGAGAAGGCTGGGCGGTTATTTTTTTTGATAGAAAAACATATTCCCCATTCTCTGGCGTTTTGACATTGATATAAATGGGAGTACGACCGCGGTTTTTAGACAGAATGTTTTTAATCTCTCGAATGTGGTTTTCAGTCTCATGGTTGATTTTTAATGAAAAGCTGATGTTTTTGACACTGCGATCCCAGACTTCGGTGAGTGGAATAAGGTCATCACAGAGGATTTTGTTTTCGTCATTGTCGCCTTTGGAGGAAACTTTGCCAGTGATAAACACCATGGAATCTTCGTGAATGATCTGGTTGTATTTTTCAAACGCATCTGAAAAGACAATCATTTCAGCGGTGCCAGTCAGGTCTTCGATGGTTACGAACGCCATGGCGCGATTTTTCCGGTCAAAATGTTTTTTAATGCCAGTAATGATGACACCGACTTTCACTTCAGTTTTATCCGGGATTGCGTGAATTTTGTCCAATGTGTTTCGGGAAAACATTTGAAGCTCCAGCCGATGTTTACCAAGCGGGTGACCCGAAAAATAGAAACCGAGCAGCTCTTTTTCCTTTGCCAGTTGTTCGCCCTGGGTCCAGGATTTTACATCGGGCAATGGCGGGTGATTGACATTAGCCTCCTGGTCACCGGAATCGAAGATGTTGGTTTGTCCATTGGCACGCTGAACCATGGCACGTTGGCTATAGCTGGCAGCCAGGTCAATACTTGCCATTAGCTGCGCGCGATGTCCTTGCAGCGAATCAAATCCGCCAGCCTGGACCAGGCTTTCCATCACCTTTTTATTAACCAGTCGCGAATCGATATTTTCAGCAAAATCAAAAATAGTTTTGAAACTACCGTATTTCTCTCTTGCTTTAAGAATGGAAATAATTGCATTTTTCCCCACATTTTTAACAGCACCCAAACCGAACCGAATATCCCGGTCAACCACTGTAAATTCAAAAACGCTTTCGTTGACTTCGGGCGGGAGCACATTGATGCCCATCTTTTTGCACTCTTCGATAAGAATGACGATGCGACTGGTGTTGTTCATTTCGCTGGTCAGGTTGGCTGCCATGAACTCTGCCGGGTAATGGGCTTTTAAATAGGCGGTCTGGTAGGCGATCAGAGAATAACCGGCAGCGTGGGATTTGTTAAATCCGTAGCCGGCAAATTTTGCCATTAACGCGAAGATTTCATTGGCGATTTTTTCTGCAATGCCTTTTTGGGCTGCGCCCTGCACGAATATCTTGCGCTGCTCTTTCATTAATTCGTGCTTTTTCTTGCCCATGGCGCGGCGTAAAAGATCGGCTGCGCCAAGACTAAAGCCAGCCAGGTCGCTGGCAACCCGCATCACCTGTTCCTGGTAAACCATAACGCCGTAAGTTTCTTTCAGAATTGGCTCCAGCATGGGGTGCAGGTATTCAATTTTGGTCTCACCATGTTTTCTCTGGATAAAATCATCGATCATGTCCATGGGACCGGGACGGTAGAGGGCATTCATGGCAATGAGATCACCGAGCCGCTGGGGTTTCAAACGGCGCAAACATTCTCTCATGCCGGAGCTTTCAAACTGAAAAACACCGATAGTTTCACCGTTACAAAATATTTTATAGGTATCGGGATCATCGAGCGGCAGACTTTCCAGGTCAAGGGAAATTCCACGTTTTTTGAGCAGCTTCAAAGTATCATCGATAACGGTCAGGGTTCGCAAGCCAAGAAAATCCATTTTCAAAACACCGATCATTTCCAGGATTTTCATGTCGTACTGGGTGGTTACATCGCCCTGGCTGGGTTTGAAAAGCGGGGTATATTTGGTCAATTCACCCGGTGTAATGACAACGCCGGCCGCATGGGTAGAGGCATGCCGGGCTAATCCTTCCAGAATCCGGGAATTTTTGATCAATTTGCGATGCATGTCATCTTTGTCGGCAATCTCCCTCAATTCCGCGACCATTTCTAACGCTTTATCCAGCGTCATCCCGATCGCTGCCGGGATCATTTTAGCGATCTTATCTATTTCTGCCAGGCTCATTTTCAGCACTCGCCCGACATCGCGGATTACACCGCGGGCTGCCATGGTTCCAAAGGTGATGATCTGGGTAACATTCTTGTCACCATATTTTTTCTTCACATACCTGATGATCTCTTCGCGGCGTTCGTAACAAAAATCAATATCGATATCCGGCATACTGACCCGCTCGGGATTGAGAAATCTTTCAAACAGCAGGTCATATTCTATCGGATCGATATTAGTAACTCGTAAAGCGTAAGATACCAGGCTGCCGGCTGCTGATCCACGCCCGGGACCGACTGGAATATTTCTCCTCCGGGCATAATCGATAAAATCTTTAACGATGAGGAAGTAACCGGCATAGCCCATTGTTTTAATAATTCCCAGCTCATAGTCGAGCCTGGCTTTCAACTCAGGAGTTATGTCTTTGTAACGCTCCTCAAGACCCTTTTCAGCTAAGTAGCGGAGATAATCATCAAGCGACATATCACCACAGGACTCGGGGACACGATAACGAGGCAGGTGAATCGATTTGAGGTCTAATTCCAGGTTACATTTACGCGCAATTTCTACAGTATTGCTGATCGCTTCAGGAAAATCTTTGAACAGTTCTTTCATCTCCTG
>CBFDBN010000574.1:0-2766 GCA_965603055.1 uncultured bacterium
TAAAAATAGGCCAGAGCCAGGGAATCCAGACGCTTTTCAGCCCATAAACAAAACAGAGATAAACCAGCCACATCGTTCCAGTGATATCGAACATGCCCGAAGCATTGGATACGCCAAGCAGATACCAGGGCAATTTTTTTCCGCCCAGAAAATAGGAATCGAGATTTTTGGAAGCTCGCTTGGACAGAAAAAAGCCGATTAAAATTACTGAGGTTAGATAAAGTGCAATAATAGAGATATCGATTGTGTGAAGTTGCATGAATGATTACCTTTTGAAAAAGTTTGATAACCTTTTATTCAAATTTATATACTCGTTATAGTTTAATTTTTCAGTCTGTTATCTGTCATTGCGAGGGCGTTTTGTGCCGAAGCAATCTCAACTGGTAGAAGGGATTGCTTCGCTCCGTTTCACTCCGCTCGCAATGACATCGCTTAAAAATTGGTTTTTAGAGTGAACTCTTTTATTGAAATGAGGTTCGAATATAAAAGCGTTAAAACGGTCTCATCCAAACAGATTTTTGATGAAAACAGATTATGAATATTGCCGCTTCGATAGCTTCTCTTTGACAGTTACAATTCATCTACTGCCAGGCAGCTTCATAAGCTGAAATGATTTTATCTATCTTTTTATTCATATCATCGTTCACTACCTGCCGCGCTGGATTACAGTCATACCACTGAATGATCTCTTCAGCGCCATGAGCAAAGGGTATGGTTGCTGAGAAATCAGGCACAATTTGCTTAATTTTGGCATTATCGAAAATCATGCTATGCGTCTTGTCGCCCAACAGACCGGCACCCCATTCGGGATCATACCGAGCAATAATATCCGAGGGGATATGCACAATATCAGCCTTAACGCCAGCAGCTTGAGCGACAATTTCAAAAATCTGGTTCCAGGATAACCATTCATCTGATGTAATATGAAAAACTTCGCCGATAGCACGATTATTTCCCAATAAACCAACAAAGCCTTTGGCAAAGTCACGATGATGCGTCAAAACCCACAGCGAACTGCCGTCGCCATGAACGATAACCTTTTTACCTTTTCGCATTCGATCAACGATGGTATATCTACCATGCATGGGAAGTAAAGTACAGTCGTAGGTATGGGATGGACGGACAATCGTAACCGGAAATCCTTCTTCACGATACGCTTTGATCAGCCGTTCTTCGCATGCGATTTTATTTCGTGAATATTCCCAAAAAGGATTTGCCAATGGGGTAGATTCAGTTACAGGTAGTCTCGCAGGTGGAGTTTGATACGCCGAAGCCGAGCTGATAAAGACATACTGTTGCGTTCGGTCACGGAATAGTTCGAGATCACTCTCAATATGCCCTGGTGTAAATGCAATCCAGTCTGCCACAGCATCAAATTTCATTGTCCCAAGTGCTGTAGTAACTGAAGCTTTGTTACGAATATCACCGTGTAAGATATGAGCGCCTTTGGGAACAGGCCTTGCAGTTTGACCTCGATTCAATAAGTAAAGATCGATATCCCGGTCAATTGCTAACTGCGAACAGGCAGAGCTAATGATTCCAGTGCCGCCAATGAATAGAACTTTCACGATACACTTTCCTCTCTTCTTGTAAGAATTATCGAATTCCCCCCAGGCTTTATTTTAAGGGGCTTATAATCCCATCTCCACAAGAACTTCATTGTTATGCTTCATTTTGTCCAGTGGAATTAAATTACCAGCAATCACTTCGCCATTAATAATGATTTTCTTTACTCCCTTTTGCACACCAGATTTATTCTGCACTTTAATATTAAATATTTTTTTTCTGAATCGACGCGTGACAAAAAATTCCTTCCACGATGAAGGAAAACAGGGATCAATTCTTAGTCCATAATAATCCGGTTGAATACCAAGAATATACTGAGTTGCTGTATAATAAGACCATGCAGCAGCTCCGCTCAACCAGGGCAAGCGTGATGCGCCGAACCGGGGACTGTATTTACTATGCGTAAACTGGCAATTCACATAAGGCTCGATTTGACGGATTTCAGCTTTGGTGCTGTAGGCTGCCGGCATAAACGCTCGATAATACTTAAATGCCTGATCACCATTGCCCAGCATGGTTTCTGCAATAATTGCCCATCCCTGGGTGTGAGAGAAAATGGATGCGTTCTCTTTCATTCCTTTGTTAAATAACGGTGCTTTCACCACATGGTGGTCGGTTTTCTCATAAGGAGGATCAACGATGATGATTCCATATTCTGTCGCCAATCGTTCTCGAACGGCTTTCATGACCATTTTTGCCTGTTCCTTTGAAGCATGCCCGCTTAACACCGACCACGATTGTGGATTGAGCCATAGACTTCCCTCATCATTTTCTTTTGAACCAAATTTCATTCCGTCATAACGATAGGCGCGAATAAACCATTCACCATCCCAGGCGTGTTTTTGCAGGTTTTCATCCAGAATATTCAAATGCTCTTGTGCCCATTTTTGCTCATCTGACTTTTTCAACAACTCACAAATTTCGATATAGGTTTTTAACGCATAACGGAGTTGAAAAGCAACGAAAACCGTCTCGCCACGATACCCCAGTGACAGACAGTCATTCCAATCCGCATACAGCCCGCATGGCAAGCCGTGGGCGCCGCTTTGTTCCAGGTTAAATTCGATGGCACGTCGCAGATGACCAAGCACGGTTGCCTCTCCCCTATCGGCAAAGGGCAAAACTTTTTCATAAAATGACAGATCGCCGGTTTCTTACACATAAGCCGGAATCGAATTGAACAGCCACATACAATCATCG
>CBFDBN010000575.1:0-2756 GCA_965603055.1 uncultured bacterium
AAACACACCGACAAATCGAAGCTTTTGCGTATCAAAAATATCCACACCTGAGCCAAATGGTGGATTGATGATCACATCCTCAATCAAGCCGTTTGATTGACTGAGCCGAACAGAGTAAAAATTGCTGCTAACTACATGATTCATCGGATCAAAACTAAATCCATAGGGCGACGGGATTTCGTCAGTTATGGTTGATGATCGAAATAGATAACCAAAAGCCCGATGCTGGCTATCGTTGGGATCATAAACCATAACTTCCAATCGCTGGAAGTTTTTCGCCGGTTCATTATCGATCCAACTGGTTTGTGGTGCTTCATCTCCCAGGTCTCTTATCATAAAGACCAACTCATCTTTCTCGTCCAGCAAGCCATCATCCTGAATGAAATAAAAATCCTGGAAAGCACCCGGGCTGAAAAGATCTTCGCCATAAGCCATTTCATCGATCTGGAACGGAATCATGTTCCAGATTTTGGTGCTATCATGATAGGCGAACATGAAAATTTCGTCAATGGGAATATCGTAGAATGGAGCGAGAATATCACCACGCAGGATTACCGGTTCATATATTCGATCGTGATATAAATTATCTGCGGACTGAGAATAATTTACAAGCCCAAAAACGACTACAATGATTAAAACCGAAAAAAACATTCTACCCTTCATACCAATCACCTCCCAATTTCACCTCATTTTTTTTATCTATTAAACAACAAAACGCTTAAAAATACAAAAATAATTGGAATAAGTCAAGGAATATTGTGTTATGTTTTTGAAATTGATAAAAGGTGAGATGTGAGAAGTGAAACGTGAGACGTGAAAAGTGAAACGCAAAACTTAATTTCACCCCTGACCTATCCAATATCTCCCACAGGGAAAAAAGAGGATCGACCGCGTAAGAATCAGTTGAAAATGCCAACCTTCCTTCATATCAAATTTTTAAATTCTTGCCCGATGAGCAAAGACTTTTTAGCTCTCAGAATTGAAATCTCTCAGAAGTAAAAACATGAAAATTTCTTTTCTGGGTGATTTCAATTCTGAGAGCAGGAATATTTTTTTGGCTCTGACTTGTTCAGGTTGGGAAATTGGGATATGATTTTTTCATAAATATTGAACTTACAGATTTCTCGCTGCGCTTCGCCCGGGCGAATCTGCCTCTGGCATGATCGAAATGACACGATTTGCTAATTTATATTTAGACACTAATTTTCCAATTACACTATTACCCAATAACCAAAATACCCTATTTAAAAAGCCTTTCAATCCGTGTTCTATCAGGAGATTTACCTGGCTTTAATATCCCCAAACACATGTGAAATATAAATATTCAATCGATTTTCGGCAGTATCATATCCCTCGGATTTGTAGCTCTTCTCCACTGAGAAACCGCTTCGTTTTTCGCCCATAATTTTGATATCCCCGGCAACAATGCTGGCTCTGATAAAGAAGGGAACATTTTTGGGCGTAACAACTTTTATGTCACCGAATACACCACTGATCTGTAACTTTTTCTCGCCAGAGGTGATGTTTAAATTGGTTAAATCAACTTCGGCATCCCCAAACACATTATTGATTTTGCCTGATTGAAAATCCTTTGAATTGATCGCCACATCAAAATCGCCAAAGACATTGGAATGAAAAGCCTCATTGGATTCTGTCACAATATCCCGATCTCCAGCGATGTGAGTGGTGGTCTTTTCATCATGTTTTCTTCTCAGTATTAGCCGCAATCCTACCAAAATCAATAGGATGGGCCAAAAGTCAGCAATAAAATCACCCAGGTCTATGGCATCAACATTATTCAAAAGAAGTAAAAAACCGACAATAATAATGATCAGTCCCCAAAAGATGCGTGTATCGCTAAAAAATCCTTGATGATGTTCTCTCATAATTTTTTCCTCTCAATCTATTTTTTTGTATTGTTTAATCTAAACATTAATTTTGAAATTATCAAGAAAAATTTTGTACTGGGAATTTACTGGTAGCATACGAAATTTTTCAATTTTGTTTCATTTCGTACTTGACATTTAACATTGAAAAAGTTACATTATTAAAATAGTACAATTTACAATTTATCAATCTCGTCCGTTTCTCAAACAGGTTGAAGATGGATTTTGGAGGTATCCTGATCTGGCTGGGGGATTGCCGTTGATGTTTTCGATTAGGGCTGTTAAGGATTAGAATTAACTAATTAAAAATTTATAGACTTACAAATACATATCAAATATAAAGTGGACTGATTTTCGAATTCAAGTAAACAATCCTTGCGAAGGTTACCAACCTTGGCAAGGATTAAATCAAGTTACCACTTCTTTTTAAGGATTAAGAATAGAGGAGAAAAGTGCACGCTTCGACAAAAAAAAATGTGACTCAAGCAATTTCTGAAAAAGTTACCATCCAACGAACTTCTCTCGGCGTTCCCACAATCTCAGCAACTAACCGTGAAGACCTCTGCTTCGGCATCGGCTATGTCCACGCCTGGGATCGGCTGGTGCAAATGATGCTGGTTCGCGCCATTGCCCAGGGCAGGGCATCGGAAAAATTTGTCGGCAGCGATGAATTGATTGCAGTTGATAAATTCATGCGCTGGATTCATTTTGAAAAAGACATTGAAGCGGAAATCGAAAAATTACTCCCCCACAAAATGTTTGAAGGCAACAAGCCGACCAATTCCATTCTGTTTAAGAAATTAACGCCGAGAGTTTTGGGAAGTTTAATTGCCATGTACGAGCATAAAATTTTTGTCCAGGGAGTGATAT
>CBFDBN010000576.1:0-2750 GCA_965603055.1 uncultured bacterium
GCAGCAATTGAACATCTAAATTAATGTATGAAAAATAAATAGTAATGAATATTCAGGATTGTTTGAATATCAATGCCATTAAGATATGAAAACATTAAAGGTGTTTCATGTCATTCCTGCGGATGCAGGAATCTCTTAAACTACTATGAACCTGATATTTAATACGGTGGTTTCTGAGATTCCTGAACTCCGCTTCGCTACGTCAGGAATGACATATCAGCTTAACTTAATGACATTGGTTTGAATATAATAAAAATCCATGTTTTAATCAATACAAATTTGTTATAATATAAATTTCAAGGATTTGGAAATTGTATGTTGCAATTTATTCAAAATCTAGTTATATTATGTTGTAAGGTAAAAGTGATCTCCTGCTTTCAGCCTGTCTAAAAGAATAATAAGGAATTTTCAAAGTTAGAATCCAGGGAACATGTTGATGATAAATTACAACAAATTTCTTTTAATTTGCTTTCTATTTTTTATCCTCCTTTCATCTAATTTATTCTCTCAACAATCAATCAAAACGATTCGACATTCAAATCATGTGATTGCAAAGTATGGCTTGTTCGAGACAGAATTTGTTACCGATTCTGCTTATAACAATCCTTATGTGGAAGTATCCTTATCTGCCCATGTAACCGGTCCAGCAGGCATTGCTTTCGATGTCGATGGTTATTGGTGTGGTGGAAATTCCTGGCGGCTGCGTATCATGCCCACGGCAGTCGGGCAATGGACTTACACAACATTTTCAAATGATCCCGGTCTCGACAGTTTATCCGGAGCATTTGATTGCATTCCTTCAGCCCGTCGGGGAATTTTAATGGTCAATCCCGATTATCCCTATACTTTTAAATTGAGCGAGGGAGAACCATTTCTCTGGATGGGGGAGACAAGCTGGTGTCTCATGAGCAACGCTGTGCCCTTTAACGATGGTACATTTCAGCAATATATCAGTAAGCGAGTCCAACAGAAATTTAACGGTATTCATTTTGTACTGGGAACTGGTGGACTGCCGCATGGTACCCAGAATCCTAAAAACGAAGGGGGAAATCTCTGGATTTCGCAGCAACCACGGCGGATTAATCCTGATTTTTTTAATTGGATGGATAAACGATTTGCTTATCTCGATTCGATGCAGATGGCGGTTGGCTTTTTCATGACCTGGTCCCAGCATTTCGCAACATTTACCCAAGAAGAATTCGAGAGACTTGAACGATATTTAATCGCTCGATATGCCGCTTTTCCGCTGCTTTATTGGGTGATCGTTGGGGAGTACGATGAAGCGGGAACCATTGAAGATTATAATTACCATGGAACAGTATTTCAGCAGCGCGATCCTTATGGTCATTTGATATCAAATCATCCTGATCATCGCGATCCACAAAATTCAGGCACCAGTCGAATTTTTGCGGGACAGGAGTGGTTCGGTTTTGTCCTGCAACAGTTGCCCCAGTACCCGGTATTCGTTTCCCCGGCTGATGTTCATAAAGCAGTTTTAATTGATCGAGTGTACGAGATACCGGTGGTGAATGATGAATATGGTTATGAAGATAGAGATTATTATGGAAAAATTGTGACCAGCGATTGGGTGAGAAAGTATGCCTGGTCAATTTTCCTGGGAGGCGGATTTTTCAGTTACGGACATGAAAAGACAATCAGGAAGGTTGATTTAGCTGCCCTGGAAACAGAGGGAGTAAGCTATTTGAACCACCTCTATGATTTCTTCAACGACCTGAATTGGTGGGAAATGAATCCCGATACCGAAAAGGTGGATAATGGATTCTGTTTAGCCCGACCATTGCCAGAATACATCGTCTACCTGCCAGATAGCAGGGCAGTGAATGTTGATTTAAGCCAGGATTCAAGCTTATTGAATGCAAGCTGGTACAATCCAAAAGATGGAATTTACGGCGATACGCTTGTAATACAGGGCGGTGATGTGGAGTCTTTTGCATCACCTTACCCGGGTGATGCGGTATTGCATATATTCCCCAACATAAAACCAATCATTCAAGTCCAACCTGACAGCTTATTTTTTCAAACAATGGAACGAGGTACCAATCCTCAAAATCAGGCAGT
The DNA here is from genome assembly GCA_965603055.1 of uncultured bacterium. Taxonomy (GTDB): domain Bacteria; phylum Zhuqueibacterota; class Zhuqueibacteria; order Thermofontimicrobiales; family Thermofontimicrobiaceae; genus CBFDBN01. Next base: position 2,080 of record CBFDBN010000576.1, read on the forward strand.
TACGATCACTAACACCGGTGGTGGTATATTGAATTGGTCTGCTGCTAAGCAGCCAGACGTTCCATGGTTGAGCTTGAATCCCACCAGCGGTAGTGCCGGGAATAAAATTGCTGTATCCATCGATATTTCTGACCTGGCTATGGGTTTCTATTATGATACTGTTCGTATCAGTGATCCCAATGCGATAAATAATCCAGTCGATGTGCCGGTAACGCTGAAAGTTGATTCGTTAGAATTCATTACACTATTATCCCCAAATGGTGGAGAAAGGTGGGAAGTGAACAGCCTTCATGAAATCAACTGGCAATCAGAAAATACCAGTGGAACCGTAAAAATCGAGTACAGCACCGATAAAGGCTCAAGCTGGACGGCAATTGATTCAATTGCACAGGATAACCATCATTATTCCTGGACCATCCCCAATTCTCTCTCAACGACCTGCCTTGTCAAAATATCGGATACAGATGGTGTGCCCTTTGACCAAAGTGACTCGGTATTTACCATTGCCCCTGCATTAGTTTCAGAATTTATTGGTGAGCCAACATTTGGTAATCGACCATTAACAGTACGCTTCACCAATCAGTCCACTGGTTTCGTTGATTCCTGCTACTGGGAATTTGGCGATGGAGCAACGAGTACAGATCAGAATCCAATGCATCGATATAGGTCGG
>CBFDBN010000577.1:0-2745 GCA_965603055.1 uncultured bacterium
CTGTTCGTTAAAACCGAAAATTCAGGAATTATCACCGATAAAAATATTGACGGATCACCGGATCTAATCATAGAAATTTTGTCTCCATTATCGAGGCATTATGATCAAGTTCAAAAGAAAGAAACGTATGCCAGGTTTGATGTTTCAGAGTACTGGATCGTCGATCCGATAAAGCAATCGATAGAAGTTTATCTCAACAAAGAATACGAATTTGAATTAAAACAACGGTTGATTAGAGAAGGTGCAGCAAAGTCTGAGGTTTTGCCTGGATTTCAAGTTGATTTGAAGGAGATTTTTAAATTTGATTAGAATTATAATATCATCCCAATTGAATGGTCGGGTGAATTGTCTTTTTTTGTTTTTGTATTTAGCTTAACAGGTATAATTAGCTCCCTATAAAGAGAACCTCACAACAAACAACACAAACGCCGCCAATAATCCTGCTGCCAGAAAACCAAATCCCCATTTTAAACGACGTTGTTTTTCTAAGGTAAAATTCAAAGACTTTTCTTTAATGTCTTCGGGAGATTGCAGAAATACTTTCATCTTTCCAGTCATCACCACCTGGATGCAGCAGTAAATGGAAATTAGCCAGAGCATTAGTGGAATAAAAAATAGCATCTTGAGTCCCCACGACATTTCTTCAGGAATAAAATCGCTGAATCCCAGGATGCCAAGATAAATCGCTTGAATGACGCCCAGTGCAGTAATGACCGCATTAGCTGCCGCCCTGACAGCCTTCAGCGACTCTGTAATCATCTGTTTCCCATAGTTAAGCCAGAATTTATCCTCTGGATCTGAAGCAGGACTATCGAATATGATTCCATTATTTTCGGACATGTTTTTCCTCCTGCTCTTTCTCCATCATCTCTCGAGTAATAATTATCTTTCCCTCAATGCAATGTTGACATGGAATAACCAGCCGTTCTGGCAAATCACTTTTCGTTCCTCCACGTACAATGACGGTTGGCTTAGTATATTTTTCCAGATCCTTTTCATTGAATTCATTGACATGCTTCCCTGGGCCATTGCATCTTACTTTCATTATCTTTATCATAGCTATGCTCCTTCTTAAATTGTTTTAACAAAAAGAAGAATTGAAAGTGACTGGTTTAATATAATAAAAATCTCAATTAATGCAACTGTTATTTTATTGTATCGGAATTTCAAAGTTTGTATACAAAATACTATAAAAAAATCTTACTGAATTTTTAAACAAGATCAACATCAAAAATCCTCGACGGATCGATATTGCGCGATAAGCGCCTAATCACCCAATTACCTATTTTACTAACACCCCCACCCCTTCAATATCAGCAATTTTAGCCAGTTCCTGCATTCTTTCTTTAGACGGCGGTTCCAAATTATAGGCGCGATATTCCATTCCTAAGCTTCGATATTTATCCGAAGCCAGCCGATGGAACGGTAATAATTCAAACTGAATTTCCAGCCGTTTGTTTTTTCCATTGTCATGCTTTACTCGCAGCTCAACCAAATTTCGAACAAACTTGACAATTGCCCCGACGTCTTCAAATGTGTCATTTACCGTGGGTACAATCGGTGTTCGAAAAAGAATTGGCTTATTGGTTAATGCCAGCCTTCTTGCATTCGCCAGAATCTTCTCGTTGGAATCGCCGCAAGCTGTTTTATGTTTAATGGGATCAATCAACTTCAAATCCATCATGATTAAATCGGTAAAGGGCAATAATGGCTCCAGCTCCTGCCAATGATAATTTCCGCAGGTTTCAATTGCCGTGTGCAAATCTTCCTGTTTGCAGCGTTTTAATATTTCTCTGGCAAATTTGGATTGCAGGACAGGTTCCCCACCAGATAAGGTGACGCCTCCCTTTGACGTTTCATAAAACATCCGATCCCGCAATATTTCTTCCATGACTTGGTCAACGGTCATAGATTTGCCGGTTAATTCCAGGGCATTTGAATAACACGTATCCGTACAAGTCCCACAGTTTGTGCAAATTTCACGAAGATAAAGATGAAACCCATCTTTCAATGTATGCGCTTGATTGGGGCAACGATCCAAACATTCACCACAGCCAATACACCGTTCTGGAAAAAATTGAATTTCAGGGCGGGCATGTCTCCCTTCTGGATTATGGCACCAGAAACAACGCAGCGAGCAGCCCTTAAAAAATACCGTCGTTCGAATTCCTGGTCCATCGTGAATCGAGAATCTCTGGATATTAAAAATTAGTCCTGTTGAGCCCAATTAGCTTCTCCTTTGAAATCCATTAATGCACCAAACCAACCTTCCGTAATCTCACAAAAACCACCTCCGTCGCATCCCCCTCGGCTAAGCCTGAACCGGGACTGCCATGCGTGTACAGAAACGAAGGAACACCAATCGGCTTCGGTCCATAAGGTCGCTCAATATTAGGCAGCCAGTTTGGTAATTTCGGATCAATGTTCGAGATTGGCGTAATCTCAAACGTTTTGCCTCGATCCGCTGAGGTCAGCAGAATGATTTCCAGCGATGGATCGCCCCAATACGTTTCAGAAAACGCATTTTGAATGACCGATACTAAATAGAGACTACCATCTTCATCAAATGTCACACTGCTGTAGAGCACTTCCCAATCTGGAAAATGTTTTTGTACCACTGGAAGCAGTGCAATGCCTTTCCACTCACTACCGTTATGATGCCAGAGCGTTACTGATTTTGGTTTCTTTTCGTTGTGAAAAGCAGTTAGCCAGGGATTTCCCCCGGGATCGATTGCCAGGTTTCCG
>CBFDBN010000578.1:0-2738 GCA_965603055.1 uncultured bacterium
AATTACCTCATTACCTAATCAACCACTCTCGTATAAATAATCATAAAAATGAATCCAACCAGTAACAACAAAATCCCCATAGTGGCGCCGCTGTTGAGATCGAAATTGATGAACGATTCTTTGAACAATCGCACCGCGAGAACTTCGGTACTGTAACCCGGTCCGCCTTCGGTCATGGCATAAACCGTTTCGGCATCCTGCAACGTCCAGAGCGTTATGGTTAATAGCACAATAACCAGGTGGATTTTCGTTAGTGGAAAAGTTAGCGTAAAAAACTGCTTCCATTTACTCGCCCCATCGACCATTGCGGCTTCATACAATTCCTTGGGGATCATCGCCATTCCCGCTGCGAGGAATAAGGTCATAAACGGCAGTGAGCGCCAGACACTGTGCAAAATTACGATTGCCATCGAACCAATCGGATCAGCCAGGATGACCTGCTGCTGCCCGGAAAATTTTTCTACCAATAAACTCAGCGGTCCGAAAGTCGGGTCGACCAGCGATCTAAATAAAACGGCGCTAACAATCGGTGCGACAATCCAGGGTAATAGAAACACACCTCGCAAAAAAGATGCTCCCCTGAACTTGCTGGTGATGATCATTGCCATGGCATAAGCTATCGGCAGCGAAATACAAATATTACCTGCCACGTAAACCAGCGACAAACGAAGGTTATTCAAAAACCTGCCTTCGGTGAGCAACAGCCAATAATTCTTTATGCCCACAAAATTAGTCACGCCAGACAGACTGGTTTTGTAAAAACTCATCACCAACCCGGTGATCATCGGGGAAACCAGGAATAGTGCGATCAGAATTATCGTCGGTGACAAAAAGCCATACGCCTGGATTTCATCTTCGTAGTTAAATCGACTATTTGATAGAGGCTTTCTCATTTTAGTTCAAATGATAAATCAATGTCATTAAGTTAAGCCTACAAATTCCGTCGCTCGGAGCGATGGAATCGGTAAATGCTATTAGACCGGGAATCCTCCAAAAAGACGGCGGACTGGTTACGCTAATCCTCCTTAAGCAGATCAATTATTGATAATATCTGCCGAAGGAAGATTTTTCTAATTGCACGAATTAAAAATTAGCATAATTAGTGTCTGTCCGAAAAGGACGGATTTTGTAACGTAAGCATCCTGCTTGCAATCAAAATATTGAAGTTAAGCTGGTTTTTCTCACAAGCTGGAAGCTTATGTTACGTTTTCGGACAGACACTAATTAGTGAAATTCGCGGTTCAAAAAATTCCAAAATCGTAAATCAGAATATCATTCTCCTGCATAGCGAGTATTATACGCCTTTTGAAATTTTAATAAAGTTGTTTCAATCGGTGTATCTTTAACCAAAATTTCCTGCAATGCCGCTGCCACAGTATTGGCAAGCTCTTCGTAGTGGGCTGTTGGCGGCATCGATCTGCCTTTTTGGATAGCTTCTAGCCATATTTGATAGAAATCGATCTGGTATTCTGGAAGTTCCCAGGTGGAGAGCCTGGCCGGTAACCCGGCATCGGGAAATGTCCGCAATGCTTCGGCTTTAACAAACGTGTCGATTAAGTAAACGCTCTCCACCGGTCTTTGAGTCAAATCATGAACTGAGATAGCCCAGGCATTGGTGAACTGAGCCTGAACATCGGTCGGGGTGAGAAAAGCGCCGATTTTGGTCATCTCACCGCGCGCGGTCGGTGGGAAGCAGCCTTTGATGAATCCCATTTGTTCCAACGGCTGAATCCAATAACTGCCCCAGCCCCAGGCGATGGCGATTTTTCTGTCCAAAAAGCCTCGTAACACTGTGTCGTCATAAGTACCGCTAACTGCCCACCGTGGCGTCACTTTATATTTATTCATCAAATCGCTCAAGAATTGCGCGGTTCTAACTCCAGCTTTAGAAGCGAAAACTGCTTCTTTGGTCCCTTCATCCCACAATTTTCCACCAAAGTGCCAGATTATCGGGGCAAACGCTAATTCAATTGTCGCACGAGAAGGTCCGAAATAGATTCCCAGCCCCCAGGTGTCTATCTTTCCATCACCATTCACATCACGAGTCAATTTTTGAGCGAATTCCACCAGTTCTTCCAATGTCCGGGGAGGTTTCGCGGCATCCAATCCTGCTTCGGCAAACATATCTTTGTGATAAATACAGAGTCGAGTATGTGCGCCCATTGGAATGCCGATTCGCTTGCCGCCCGGCTCACAAGCTTGCCAGACTGGATTCCAGGCAAACTCTTTCACCTGTTCTTTATTCCAGTTGAGATAGGGAGTTAAATCCAATAGATCACCGACCGCGAAATGTTTGGGGAGAAATTGTGGTGAAGTAAGAATAACATCGTGCGTAATGCCAGCCCGGAAGTCTGCCATGGATTTGGTATCGATCTGATCCCATTTGGCTTGTTCCAGCTCGACTGGCAAACCGGGATGGCGTTGCTGGAATTCAGTCATCCGTTCATTGATCCAGTCCATGTTGAGCTGCCCATGTGGACCGGCTAAGGGATCGTAGATGTGGGTGAATTTGATGGTATTTTCCGGTGAATGCTGACAATAAGAAAATATATTGACCAGAGATGAGAGAATGAGTATCAAATAGTATTTTTTAAACTTCAAAATCCGCTTATTTTTATGAATTGCTATATTCGTTTGCACATCTTTATTCAAGTCCTATTGATTGATTTATTAGTACATAACAAGTAAATTTCTTGCACACTGGGCAAAGATTTTTTGACAGCGAATTACGCTAATTT
>CBFDBN010000579.1:0-2722 GCA_965603055.1 uncultured bacterium
GAAGTGCCGGTTTTAATTAGCCTGGTTAATGTCGCTTTGTGGTTTCAGAAAAAGTATTTTAGAGAAGAACATAGCTTCGCAAATTTCGCAGGTTAATTTTTAAGTAATTCCCCACAAGGAGAAGCAGAGGAAGCAGAGTTTAAACGGAGTTTTATAACCGCCAAATAACCCCTTATGAAATTCTCCGTGAATCTCCATTAACTCCGTTGCTCCTTGTAAGATTTTTTTTTGTATTTTTTATACAAACTTTGAAATTCCGATACAATAAATTAACAGAAACCTGGTTTCTCGGAGTTTTATAAATGAATCTTAAATCTCAAAAGCTTGGTTACATCGAAGGCTGGCTTTCAATAATAGTAAATATCTTTTTATTTGGACTAAAGTATTGGGCAGGAGTTGCTACTGGTTCAATTGCTATTATAGCTGATGCCTGGCATACATTGACAGACTCCATTTCTTCCATAATTGTATTAATTGGAGTAAAAGTTTCTTCCAAACCAGCAGATGAAAAACATCCATTTGGGTATGGTCGCGCCGAATTGATTGCTTCACTAATAATTGGTGTCTTGCTTGCTATTATTGCATTTTTCTTTATTCAGCAATCAATAGAAAAATTAAAAAATAGAGAAGCAGTAGTATTTGGTACGTTTGCAATTGTTGTTACAGTTATCTCTATTGTTTCAAAGGAAGCGCTTGCTCAATTTGCGATTTGGGCTGGAAAAAAAACTGGTTCCACTGTTTTAAAAGCCGACGCCTGGCATCACAGAAGCGATGCGATATCTTCGGTAATTATTTTAGTGGGAATATTTCTCGGAAAATATTTCTGGTGGATTGATGGCGTGTTAGGCATTATCGTTGCGCTGTTAATTTTTTATGCCACTTATGAAATTTTTCGAGACTCAGTTAATCCCTTGCTTGGTAAAACACCTGATGAAAAGCTGATAAAAGAAGTAAATAAAATCTGTCAAGCAATTAATGCCACTCAAATGGAGGCGCACCATTTTCATATTCATGAATATGGAAATCATACAGAACTTACTTTTCACATAAATTTATCGAATGATATTTCATTAGAAAATGCACACATAATTGCAACAAAAATAGAGAATTCAATAAGAGAAAAGTTGAATATTGAAGCAACTATACACATGGAACCATTAGAAAATAATTATGATAGAGTATGAGTAATGAAATAACAATGCTTTATATTGGGGGAATAAAAATCGGACTTATCGGTCTATCCGATATTTTCGAAGAAGTGAAAACAAAAAATCTCACTGATGAAGCGGAAATCAAAAACCATTTTCTCGAACAGGTGAAAGTCCAGAATTATGTGCCAGATTCTAAGAGAGACGAATACGTTGAAGCCCTTTTGCGGGAATATAAAAAATTTGCTGGCTTGCCATGTGAAATTGTTGAAGAAGATTCAACATTTCCGACCATCAGGATTTTGGGACCTGGCTGTACCGCTTGTGAAAAAATGGAAAAAGATGTCAAAGCGATTCTGGTAGAATTGAACATTGCAGCGGATGTGGATCATGTTCGGGATGTCAATCAAATTGCTGAATATGGCATGGTTCGCACACCTTCGTTGGTGATTAATAAAAAAATCGTCTTAAATGGTCGTTCCTTGCCGAGAAGCCAGTTGAAAAAGCTAATTGAGGAAAAATTGCTGATTCCATCGCTTGGAGCGATGGAATCAGTTCAAAATTAACAGATCTGAATTCTGTGATTTCGGAATTTAAGTTTTTAATCAAAATCATTAACAAAAAGGATATCTCCATGTATCAAAAATCATCATTCGGATTTATCGGTGGCGGTAGAGTCACTTATTTTCTGCTAAAAGCCTTGAAACAGAAAAATGTATTACCCGAAAGGGTGATTATCGCCGATCCCAATGAAGCAGCCAGGGCTAAGGTTCAGGAAATTTCACCAGAAAAAATTAGAGGTGTTCGTGATAATAAACAGGCAGCGCAGGCAGATTTAGTTTTTTTAGCTGTTCATCCGCCAATCATCAAAGATGTGATTGATGAGATTAAATCAACAATCAAAAAGCAAGCCATTTTCATATCGCTGGCACCTGTTGTCAAAATCGAAAAATTATCAGTTCAGTTGGGTGGCTTCAATAGGCTGGTCAGAATGATTCCCAATGCCCCTTCAATTATCCACCGGGGCTATAATCCAGTTGTGTTCGGAAGCGGAATAAAGGAAAATGAAAAATCGGTGTTGATGAATTTATTCAAAAACTGGGGAGAGGCGCCCGAAGTCGATGAGTATAAATTAGAAGCTTATGCCATTGTCACTGCCATGGGACCCACTTATTTCTGGCCGCAATGGGTGAAGTTGCAACAATTGGGACTGGAATTTGGCATGAATGAAAATGAGTTAATAACTGCCATGCCCGCCACGCTGACCGGCGCAGTGGAGACCTTATATCAATCTGGTTTGTCATCAGAAGACGTAATGGATTTGATTCCAGTATATCCATTAAAAGAAGATGAAAATTCAATAAAGGAAATCTTTCAAAATAAATTAGCTGGACTATATCAAAAGCTAACAAAAAAATAACCGGCGAATTCAAATTTAAAGGTGAGAAAATGACGATTAAAATTTTAGGATCAGGCTGTGCCAATTGTGAAAAGGTCGAAAGTTTAGCCAGGCAGGCTGTTGAGGAATTAGGCGTTCAGGCAGATTTTGAAAAGGTGAAAGATATCGAAAAAAT
>CBFDBN010000580.1:0-2721 GCA_965603055.1 uncultured bacterium
TTTAATTGAAGCCGTTCCAAACTTGCATAGACAGAATCAAGAATATTGGTTCGGGAAAGCCGACTGTGATTGGGGGTAAAACCATCCATTCCGCCATATATTTTTGTCGCCAGCACCACATTTCTGCGCTGATCAGGATTTTCCTTTAACCACCTACCGATTAACCGCTCCGAATTTCCTGAACCATTGCCATACCGATTTGCCGTATCCCAATGGGTTACGCCCAATTCGATAGCCCGATCGAATATTTTGAAAGCCATCTTTTCGTCAACTCGAGAATCATCACCTGTCTCAGGATAACCGAATTTCCAGGTTCCAAGTCCGACATTTGAAACTCTTAATCCCGACTTGCCAAGTAATCGATAGGGCATCCCATTGAACTCTTCTGCTGTCCAGGGAACATTGTATAATTCGGGATGAGGTTTTAAATGATCCATTTTGTGCTCCTCAATTTAATATATTTCAGAAATCTCCAAACAGCCATGTTTGAAATTTTAGTGTCATGCCTGCGAATGCAGGCATCTCCTAAGCTATTGTTTGTTAGGATTAAAGCGACTCCTGCATTCGCAGGAGTGACAATTATTGAATTGGCGTTACCCTATTTTTCAGAAACCTACAAGATATTATAAATCTACTAATAAAAATCCAGCTTTATCTTTTTTAAATAAATATTCATGACCTTCACCATTTTGATTAAATGAGAGCATCATATTCCCATTTTTATCAATTTTTTTCTCAACCGATTCAATAATTCCCAACGCCTCATTTTCATTTTTAACAGGCATTACGAGCGTTGCAAAAACTGTATTTTTATCCCTCGCTTGAAAAACTATTCCAAAATAGGGAATCCACTGGAACTTTAAATCCTTCTTCACTGGCAAATTGGCATGTTTGCCCGGTCGGAAAGTGAAATCTGAATCAACCACAGGAATTAATGCCATCATGCCTTTTTCACCATTGAGCAAAACATACTTATCTTTTAATTCAGTCTCGACTGCTGAATGAAAACGGGTTTCAATCTCGGCTCCTGCTGCTGATTTGATTTCATCCACAATCAAAGTGATTACCGGCTTGTCCAGAATGATATGCCGTCTCCACCCTTTCATTTCTTTCTTTTCGTAAGCATCTGTCGCATCAATCAGCGTGTAGTCTTGATCATCACTCGTTCTGAAATCCAGCACTTTACCACCAATCCCCTCTCGCCAGGGCTGATCTTTGTACTTTGCACAAATTTGACATTCGCCATTGACAAAAATTAAATTATGTCCCAGGCTCGATACCTGCGGATAGTCGAACCGAATGTTGTCAAAATATTTCTCATCATAAGGATATAACCTGCCAATATCCCTGATAAATGTCTGCCCCTGCCAGTTGATGACAAACTGCCCGACATCCAAATGCCCGTGATGGGGATCGTCGTTCATCCCGGCTTTGCAGGCAATCACGACCTTTTCGGGATTGTTGAAATCGCTCTGCATAACTACCCAACCGATGGAGCGAAAATGTTTGGATGCGATTTCAGGCGCAACAGGTTTCACTGAACTTCGATTCCAGAGAATGTCAAAGATCGTATTGCCTTCACCGAAATAGTGCTTTCGATACCAGGCAGCCAATCCATCACCAGTTTCCTCCGTCAATTTGTTCAGAACCCAGGTCGCTCCCTTAACGCCACCAGGACTATCTCCAAAATCTGTCGTGATTCCATACAACTGGAATGTCGCAGGATTTGCTTTAATCCGAGGATGGGCAAAAAGGTTATATTTTCCGTTCGTCACTCGTTTTAACGCATCCAAAAAGTAAATGCTGTTTGCCATGCCATACGCCCAATATGCTGGTCCCTCCTGCCAGCCGCCGTCAATTCCGATATGATCATAAACTTTATTCATTCGGTTGTACGATTCTGCCACCACATCGACCAATTCAGGATTTTCGGTCAACAGGGTCAACGCCGTAACACCAGTTCCAGAACAAAACATCTGGCAATGGTTACAGGCAAAACAGTTCGCATCCCAGTGGTATTCATAATTTCTCCGAACCGGCAAAATTACTTTTTCCAGCAACGCTCCCCTGATTCGATCCCGCTGGCGTTTGGTCAGAGTCGGGTAAATCCAATCGTAAACAGCAGAAAGTTGATGCGCCATATAGACCACCCTGATGTCGAAATTAAATACCACCTGGTCATCGTCCACATACTTGGGCCAAACACGACTGTAAATAATCGGGAATTCATGGGCTACATACGTCCACGATTGCAGTGCACAAATCGCCTCAGCAAACTCGAACGACTTGCGAGCATACTTTTCATCCCCTGTCATTTGATAAACGAAAGCCAGCAGATATGCCGCCGAAGCATGTTGACGCACATAACTACCATATTTTCCGTCTGACCAATAGCGGGGATGCTTATCTCGCTTCGGAACATCGTCTTCCACCGGCGTGAACATCAATCGATTCGCCTCAGCCAAAAACATCGCCATCAAATCCCGTGATTCTGGATCGCGCTGAATTCGGTTGAGGATTTCGACTTTGTCTTTTTCATTAAAATAAAGATAGGGATGGCGGAGTGACTTATGATCGATGGAGTTGTCGATTTGCTCCTTGGTGACTTGAGCATTTATAAAAGACAATGTTATAAATAAAAGCAAGATTGTGATCATACTTTTTTTTAAGAGCATAATATCCCTCCGTTATTTAATCATTTTTAGAGATCTGTAAAATAGG
>CBFDBN010000581.1:0-2719 GCA_965603055.1 uncultured bacterium
GACCAGGCAATGGCGGTCTCGCGTGAGATTTATCGACAGGGAATTGGCGGCATGTGGATTCAGTACCTGGTATTATTTCTTACACCGTTCTATTGGTTCACCACCATGCTGTTTCGTCGCTGTCGCATGATTACCATCGGAGATTTATTTACGGAGCGATTCCGCAGCGAGTTCTTAGGCGGGGCTTACGCCATCTTTACATTGGTCATGGCATTCATCGGCGGCGGAGTCGGTTACATGGTTGCTGGAAAAACCATGATGGCTTTGACGCCAAAACCTGTCGAGCAGCTCACTATCGAAGAAGCTCGAAGCGTTGAAATGTTCGAAGAATATAAAGTGCTCGAAAAAAAGATAGAGGAAGGACTCTCTCTTGAAGAGCAAACCCGCTACGACGAGCTTCATGAACGAAATAAAAAAGGTGAATTAAAATCTTTTGTTTCCTATATCGATGAAGTTTTATTTTATTTTATGTACGCCGTCATTGTTGGCATCTACACCATGATGGGGGGGTTTCTTGCCGCCGCAATAACCGATGCCATCCAGGGGGTCTTAATCATCACGTTCTCCTTCATTTTAATCCCGATTGCACTGAGCAAAATCGGGGGATTTGCCGGGCTGCATGCTTCGGTGCCCGATTATATGTTCTCGCTGTTCGGCTCAGCCACCATGAGCGAATACGCCTGGTACACGATTTTTGCCATGGTGCTCGCCAACCTCGTCTCCATCGTTGCCAGCGCACCGATGATGGCCACGGCTGGCTCTGCCAAAGACGAAAACACTGCCCGGTTCGGCATGATCGGCGGCATGTTTTTCAAACGATTTTTAATGATTTTCTGGGCTTTGGCTGGTCTGCTGGCTATTGGACTCTATGCGGGACAGCTTCACGATCCCGATCAAATATGGGGATTTATGACCTATAAATTACTATTTCCCGGTGCAATCGGTTTGATGCTGGCTGGAATCCTGGCTGCAAACATGTCCACTCTCGATGCTGGCTCAGTTACCAACGCAGCTTTATTCATTCGAAATATCTATCAACCCTTTGTCAAAGATAAATCTGAGCGGCACTATATTAATGTTGGCAGGGTAATAATCGCAATTACATTGTTGGGGGGAATCGGAACCGCTCTATTTATTGGCAACCTGCTTGATCTGTTCAAATATTTTATCTCCATCCCGGCCATTTTCGGTGCACCGATCTGGTTGGGATTCGTGTGGAGAAGATTGACAAAATGGGCGGTGATTATTCAAGTTTTTATCTGCTTTATCATCTATGCCATCCTTCCCAATCTATTCCAGACCATCGATGCTGTTAAGTACAATAAAGCATTGTTGTTAGAAACTCAGCCGAAAGTAGTAACAATTAACACCGGCGCTCTCAATGAAGATGTCGAAGCCGGTAGAGCCCAAAAAGTCGGTGAAGCGATTGAAAAAGAACACACAATCAAATCCGCAGCAGTCTTCTTTGAAAATGTAGCGCTCATCGATCCTAAAGATCCAAATTCTGGCAAAGTAGGAATCGGCCGGTTTAATGCTGAAATATGGGTGCTTAGCTGGTTTGGCATCGATTTCACAAAATTTACCAAAGCCCAACTTGTCATGACAAGATTTTTATTCAATGCATTATTTCCCTTTGTGCTGCTTTTTATCATCAGTTTCTTCACGCCCCTTGCTCCAAAAGAAGACCTGGATCGATTTTACGGCAAGATTCATACTCCCGTTCAAAAAACTCCAGAGGAAGAAGAACAAGCCCTGGAACATGCTTATAAACATCCTGAAAAATTTGAAGAGGAGCAAGGAGAATAACGAATATAGAATACTTAACAGGTTGAAAATCCCGATTTATCGGGGGAATGTCGAATGCCTTAGATTCACTTCGACATTCAATATTCCTTGTTCGACATTCATGATTCAATTTCTTAACTTATGACGTTGAATTCTCTAAGGTAAATAAACTTATAGGAAGCTATAACTATGATTTTGAAGACAATTACGGCAGGTCCACTCGGAGTGAACTGTTATTTAATCGGCTGTGAAAAAACCAAAGCTAGTGCAGTGATCGATCCCGGTGATGATGCGCCGATCATTTTAAATGCCATTAAACAAAACAATCTTGACATCAAATACATTTTGCTCACCCACGGTCACGTGGATCACCTTGCTCATCTCATGAAAGTGAAAGATGAAATCAACGCTCAATTTTTAATGCACCAGGAAGATGCGTTTCTTTTAAAAGGACTATTCGCTCAAGCACTCATGTTCGGTCTCCCCAATCCGGGCAAGCCAGAACCCGACCGTTTTGTTTCTGACAGTGAAGAAATCATTTTAGGTGATCTAAAAATCAAAGTACTTCATACACCGGGTCATTCTCCCGGGAGTATCACGTTTCATGTTCATGATAAGTTATTCGTAGGCGATTTGATCTTTGCCGGCTCGATTGGTCGTACCGATCTGCCAAAAGGTGATTATCAGACATTGATCCATTCTGTTGAATCAAAGATTTTCACGCTACCTGATGAAACTGTGATTTATCCCGGTCATGGACCTGAAACAACAGTGGGACAGGAGAAGGCGACGAATCCATTTTTTTAAAGAAACAGGAATATTGCTGAATGTTCAGATTCTATTACTAAAATACACATGATTGAGGAATTATTATACATCCGTTCAATTTTTTTTCATTTTTTCACTTGACTTTTTTAAATTTTATTCATATTAT
>CBFDBN010000582.1:0-2709 GCA_965603055.1 uncultured bacterium
CCATACGAACGCCCGTCACCCCACATCCCGTTCTCATAAATAATTTCATCGATATTTATAATATCAAAACTCCAGGTTGACCGAAATTTCAAGTTGTAAGGTAACTGGTAGCTGAGCGAGAGGTTATCGGTAATGCGGGTCTGTTCGCGTTCCCTCTCATCAACATAAGCGCTTCCGACTGGATTGGCGCCGCTCATAAAGAATCCGACATGACCGTAATACCAATCTCCAGCTTCATCTCGTACGGGAATGAGTGGCGACAGAAAGATACCATTGTACATGGGAGCTTCCCATGCGGAACCATCGGTGATGCCTCTTTGCTTATTGTAGGAAAGGCTCAGGTTGTTTGAAATGTGAAGTCTATTCGTGAGCTGAGCCGCAAAATTGGCTCTGGACGAGTAGCGCGTAAAGAAATTTTCAATTACAACGCCTTCCTGGTCCAAAAGACCGGCGGAAATGTAATAGTTGAACCTGTTGGTTCCGCCCTGGGCGCTCAGGTCGATCTGGTTGGTGACGCCTATTTGGGTAATGTCGCCAATCCAATTGGTGTTGGCGGGATTAGGATACCATGTGTTATACAACTCTTGCGCTTCTTCCGGGGTTGCCCTGCCGGAGTTCGTGTATCCTTCATAGAACAGCGTGGTGTATTGGTCTGCGTTGAGACCCCGCAGAAGATTGTTGAAGGCAAAGTCGGAATACCCCCGCTGGATTTTGACATTGAATTTGGGGGCAGCCATCTGGACACGTGTGCCGGCTACGCCGCCCTTGGTGGTGATCAGAATCACACCATTGGCTCCCCGGGAGCCGTAAATGGCGGTGGATGCAGCATCTTTGAGAACAACGACATTCTCGATATCGTTGGGGTTGAGGGATGCCATGACATTCGAGCTACGACCGGAATTTTCGAAATCGGTGATTTCGTCGACGTATGATACGACCGGGACGCCGTCGATCACATAAAGGGGTTCGTTGCTGGAACTGATGGAACCGATCCCTCTTATGCGAATCTGAACGCGACCTCCCGGGGTGCCGTCGGAAGCGGTGACCTGCAGCCCGGGATTGCCCTGCAGCACATCCTGAAATGTCGCAGTTGGTAGTTGCTCCAGTTTTTCAGAGCCTATAACTTTTATGGAACCTGTTACTTCTTCCTTACGAGTTTCTCCATAGCCGATTACAACGATCTCATCGAGTCCGATGGGATCAACCTCCAGCATAAAATTCTGAGTAATCGTACCTGGCGCGATCGTGATTGTAGCAGTGGCAACTTTATATCCGACGAATCTGGCGACGAGTTGCAATTGCTGACCTTCAGCTATGCCGGCAGGTAAGCTGAAACTAAACTCACCCTTTAGATCAGTGGCTGCACCATAATTCGTGCTTTGAATATATACGTTAGCGCCAGGCAATGCGGTACCAGCTTCATCGGTCACAATACCCTTAACCGTGGCTCCTTGTTGCCCGAAAGCTATAAAGGGTAGCAAAACTAAAACGCTTATGGACATAATGAAAAGTTTGCTTCTCATTACAATGCCCTCCTTGTTAAGTAAAGTGTTAAGTTATGTGATTTACCAAAATAGAAAATAACTGAGTGTTTGTCAGACACACCTCCTTCCGGTCTTATGAGCACTCTCAGCTAAAAATAATTATTGTTTTTCAATAAATCAGGGTAATCCCGAAGTTTCAACTCCTCCAAAAATCCAACGCTCTCCTCTTGATTTTTGGCTTAACAAAAGTATTTTTGAAAATTTTAGCCGAGAGTACACATTATAATGTTCTTGGAAAGTTCCCTTCTTTTTGAGATCGAAACAAGGTTATATTGGATAGCATCACCTCCGCTCTTGATAAAAAATTCCCTTTCAAAATCTTTTGAAGTAAGTAGTTAATAGATGAATTTTTTTTATTAACTGCTTTAATTTGTTTATTTTCTTATAGCTACTCCAAATTAGCTTCCGAGCTTTAGACGAAAATGACTAAAGCTGCTTCATACCAATCATGACAATACAGAAAAAAGATGTATTAATAATGTGAATCTTGTTATACCGAGACGTAAAAGAAAAGAATAGAGTATCAATATGTAAGGAAAGCCTTTTCATCATTCTTAAGTAACACAAAATACCTAAAAGGAATTTTAAACCACTCAAAAATGCGCCAGGGGAAGCACGTCAGAAAAAGAATCTACAAGGGGAGGGCGCTTTAGTTCTTACGTAATAATCCTGAAAAGTTCCATCAAAATTAAGAACAACTTGTTTTAATTCACTTTAATTGCTGAATTTTATAGGTACCAATAATCTGACGTATTATACGATTTTTTTTTTAATTTGTCAAGTAAAATTTGTCTGAAATGTAATTTTTTGGGGGAGGGCTGTATAATCTACTGATTAACTACCCGCTATACCTAAAATTGTGTTCAGGCAGCTGGTATTTTGAATTTGGGATTTACTTGTAATTTGGATAAAAATCTTTATGGAATTCGAATGGAATAATAGAGTTCTGCAAAATTAAGATTTTGGTGTCATTTCGAACGGAACGGAGTGGAGTGAGAAATCTGTATGTCCTGGAATATCAAGTGGTTAAATAGATTTCTCGCTCCGCTCGAAATGACATTCTAACCTATTTTGCAGAACTCTAATGGAATAAAAGAATAGTGGAACGACGGAATAATGATAATTCCTGAACGACATGAAATCGATCAATTTTCCCAAATCCCAT
>CBFDBN010000583.1:0-2705 GCA_965603055.1 uncultured bacterium
CAAAGGGAACGTCAAATTGTGTGGATAAAATTTTTGATCATAAAGGAAAAATTATGTGGCAATATGAATATCCCAAAAATGAGGCTGGCGAAGAAATCAAAGGGGATAAAATTTCACCATACATTCAGGAGCATATCGATCTCGTCACCGCTACCCGCGCTAACAAACCGATCAACGAAGCAGAAAACACCGCCATATCCAACATGGTTGCCATTATGGGAAGGATTTCGGCTTATACGGGAAAGGAAGTGACCTGGGAAGAAATGATGAGTTCCGATTTGAGACTGGGTCCTAAAGTATATGCTTTTGGCGCGGTTGATGTGGATAAATCGATTCCTGAGCCTGGTTCTGAATAACCTGCTTTACTGCGGTTAAAAAGAGGAATTGGGAAATTAGGCAATTGGTCAAATAGGTAATTAAAATATCGCTTTTAGGAAAAATATTTAGAATTGGAGCAAACGTATGAAAAACTTAAAAACATCTATCAAAATATTATCTTTAATTTTAATTTTGGCAAGTTGTTCTTTTTTTTTCTTGTGTTCAAAGCAGACCAACGGTTGGATTGTGTTATTTGATGGAACGTCAACCGATGCCTGGCGTGGATACCTTCGTACTGACTTCCCAACAGGCGGATGGGCATTAACAGACGGAACGATAAAAACAATCGTCGGCGGTGATCAATGTAACATCATCACAAAATCAATTTATAGCGATTTCGATTTAGAATTAGAATGGAAGGTTTCTCCTGGAGGGAACAGCGGTGTATTCTATCAAGTGATTGAGGATAGCGGAATGGGAACATGGGAATCTGCGCCCGAGATGCAGGTGCTGGATGACGACCTTCATCATGATGGGGAAAATCCCAAGACATCTGCTGGCTCACTCTACGCATTGATTGCCCCACAAAACAAGGTGCTTCGCCCTGTTGGTGAATTTAATAAAGCCAGAATTATTGTCAAGGGTAACTATGTTGAGCATTGGCTGAACGATGTGAAAATCCTGGCTTATGATTTGGAAAGCGATTCTTTGAAAAGTCTCATCGCCGATAGTAAATTCAAAGATCTGCCCCAATTTGCCAAAGCAAAAGAAGGGCATATTGCTTTGCAGCATCACGGACAGGAAGTGTGGTTTCGGAACATCAAAATAAAACCCTTGAATTTAAAATAGCAAACAGAAAATCCTAAAGTTTTAAAATTATGAGAGATTGTGTTTTAGGAGATTAACATGTCAAATAAGTCAGAAATCAATCGACGAAAATTTATAAAAAGCGTTGTAACCACTACAGCAGCTTTTACTATCATTCCACGCCATGTATTGGGCGGAGTTGGATATAAGACTCCCAGCGACCAATTGACCAAAGCGGTTATCGGTGTTGGTGGAATGGGCAGGGGACACTTAAATTATGGCGACACAAAACTTCTGGCAGTCTGCGATGTCGATGAAAAACATCTTCAAAAAGCATTGGAGATCGGCGGAAAGGGTGTCATTGGATACAAAGATTTCCGAGAAGTCCTTGCTCGCTCGGACGTTGATATCGTCCATATTGTTACCCCTCCGCACTGGCATGGCCTGATGGCAGTTGCAGCCGCTGAAGCAGGAAAAGATATCTGGTGTGAAAAGCCCATGACCCGAACTATCGGCGAAGGGCAGAAAGTCATTGAGGCAGTTCAAAAATATGGTCGAATTTTTCGTTTGAACACGTGGTTCCGATTCGAAGGCATTTTTTATGGATTTGGTACAGAAGTAAAGCCGATAAAAAAGGCGGTGCTCAGCGGAATGTTAGGTTTTCCTTTAAAAGTAACCATCAGCGGCATCACAGGTTTTGATTGGAAATTCTATTGGAGCGGTCAGCCAAATTTAAAACCAGAATCCATTCCAAAAGAACTTGACTATGATATGTGGTTAGGACCCGCACCCTATAAGCCGTACCATCCGCATCGGGTACATGCTTCGTTTCGTGGCTACTGGGATTACGATGGCGGCGGTCTCGGCGACATGGGACAACATTATCTCGATCCTGTTCAGTATATTCTTGGAAAAGATGATACCAGCCCAGTCGAAATCGAAATCGATGCGCCACAACAGCATCCCGATGCAGTGGGTGCCTGGCGGCGAATTCGCTTCAAATATGCGGATGGATGCGAAATCATTTTGGATGGAGAAAATAAGGATAAGAATGCTTCATTTATCGAAGGATCGAAAGGTAAATTATCGAAAGGTTTTGAATCCGATATCCCTGGTCTAAAGAAAAAAATAGCAGCAATACCCGACCCTGAACCGCAAATAACTGACTTCATCTATGCTGTCAGAACTCGACAAAAATTTGCTTTGAATGAAGCCAATGGACATCGATCCTGTACCTTAGTAAATTTGGGGAAAATTGCGCTGCGCCTGGGACGATCACTTCACTTCGATCCCGACAAACAAATCTTTATTGGAGATGACGAAGCCAATCGACTCGTCCATCAACCCATGCGAGCGCCGTGGCACTTACTGTAGGACAAAATGGCATTTTGTCCTACAACTAAAAAATCAATTTCAAACCAAACCTGGCAATAAAAATGAACCGACATCAAAAAAAACTGATCTTAATCATTCTTATCATTTTACTTATTCCTTCATCACAAATATCAGCCAGCACCAACCAGGTCATTCAAACAAAAATCGACTCGATCCTTTCAAAAATGCCTGCCAATAGCTTCGCC
>CBFDBN010000584.1:0-2688 GCA_965603055.1 uncultured bacterium
AATATATATATATCGCTAATGGCAAATACTATGCCATAAATATAAATACAACCAAGCATTTGATAGACTTATTATAATTTGAAAGTTAATTGTTTAATACTTGTTAATACTTTAATTCCAATCTGTTACACATTGATACAATGTAGCAAATCTGAACAGGATTGTAATTGATGCAGTTTTTCATCGGGATGTGTTGATTGATGATGAAGCCGAACGAGGAAGGATGGAGATATTAGTCAATATTTAGATCATAAAATTAGAATCCGCCTGGCGGATCATTTTAATTAACTGTATCGGAATTTCAAAGTTTGTGTCACAAATACAAAAAAAGCTTACAAGAAACAACGGAGTAAACAGAGATTCACAGAGATTTTTTTTGGAGGGATTATTTGGCGGTTATAAAACTCCGTTTGCTCCGCTTCTCATTGTAAGGGAATTATTTCATTAATCGATTTGCGAATAATCTAACTACCAATATTTTATCCCATATTTCATGATTATCAAATTCTTTCACGACAGCAGATTGATAGGCATTCAATGCTTCATCTCGATGATCCTGTTTAAGCTGGAGGTCTCCCAGCATTTCATAAATTTGAGAGATATGCTGATCATTCGGAAATCGATTGATCAACTGGTAAAGTATTGGAACAAGCATTGCTTCTTGCTTTTGGCTGAAATTGCCCTGGTATAACCTGAGCAGATCCGCAATATCATCCAGCTCAGCCAGGTCACCGGGTAAAAATTGAATAGCTGTTTCCATCTTCTCCAATGCCACATCATATTGTCTATTTTCAAAAGCCATGACGAATTGCGCATAATTGACGTAGGTCTTCAAACTGGAATCTGGTTTTTCAGATTGGAAAAATCGATCCAGGTCTTGAATTCCAGATGTCAATTCATTATACCGGCCATAATTACCCATTAAGGTCCAGAAAATTTCGTCCAGTTTATCTTTCTTATCTTGCTCATTGTTGTAGATATGTAAAGATAATTTTTGAACCTGGTCAAAAAGCCAATCAGCATTTTCAGCCTGGTTCAATTTACGCAGGGTCAGGATAGTTCTCAACAATGTGCCGTTCTTCAAACCAACCGCTATTCGTACAAACTGGCTGGAATCTTGATCAGTCGTCATTTTTTCTATAACCTGATCCACATCAAATATTACTTGAAAATCAGGTGAATTCAGATCCACATCCCAGTACTGGCTCAAATGTTCCAGCGCATCTTGATATTTTTGATTTAAATAGCACGCATCAGCCGCTGAAACATGCTGTCCCCTGGTACGAGCCGGGTAAAATTGCTTTGCGTTATCAAATTCAATCACTGGAAAATATATCTCCTCACCTAAAATCGCCGGTTGGAAGGATTTGTAATAAGCTGTTTTCCGAGCATCTCCGGCCGGTGTGAAAGCAAAGATATTTTCACCTAATTTTTTCTGTCTGAAGTTATCACAAACAAAAAACAAGTTTTCTTGTTGAACACCTTGCAATGATGTTAATAGCTCTCTCATTTCTTTTTGTTCTTTCGTTTGAGTCACCAGTTCTTCCGGGTAATCTGTTGTATAAAACAGTTGACTTGAACCGCCCCATCCATAAAAATTTTGAACCTTATTAAAGTTTAGCTTAACCTTTCTATTTGATCCCAGGTCAAAAACCGAGATGTCTCTTGAATCATCCTGTACCTGGAAAAACGTAAGCTGTTTTCCATCAGGTGACCAGGCTAACTCAACAATTTGCAACCTCTCTTCTGAGAGCAATCTTTCGTTCTCTCCGTTGGAATCGATCAAAGATAACTGGTAATGGTATTTTATTTCTGTTTTACCCTGCTCTTTATTTTTCTGAAAAATGACTTTATACACGACAGCGAGATCCGATCCGTCAGGCTGCCATTGAAACGCAGTGATTTCATTTATTGAAAAAATCTGTTTCTTTTCACTGCCGTCATATTTCATTTTCCATAAGCCGTTTTTTGGGTCCCCATCTTTGACATAAACTGAATAAGCAATCCATTCCCCATCAGGTGACCAGGCTGGAAATGGAAAAACTTTGTCGCCGATCAGCTTAATTAGCAGCTTCTTATTTTTTCCGTCGGGCAAAGCAGAAAATAATAGATGCTCTGCCAGGTTATTCCACGATAGCCAGAGCACCCGATTCGTGGTGGGCGACCAACTGGCAAATACTTTTCCATCCCCTCCTTTTTTCTCATTGATGAAAATATAATCGATTTGAGTTGTTTTGTTTTCGTCTGAACAATAAACCATTATTTCTACCGCCGTTTTACTCGATTTCGCATAAAGCAAATAGCGCCCATCAGGCGACCAACCGGGCAAATAAAATTTTGCTTTTTCCCCTGAACAGGTATCGATTGGAGTTGTCTTGTTAATCTTATCACCTTCAATGTCAACTAATAACAATTTTTTGGATTCGACATTCACCATCGCTAACTTTTTGCCATCAGGCGACCAGCTAAATTCATCACCTTTGGGCTTATTTTCTTTACACGAGACGACAAATAACGCCACGATTAATCCTAATAAAATATTTTTTATAACCATGCTATTTTTCATTTTTGTTTCCTCCTTGCTTTAATTCAACCAATCTTGGTTGGATATGTTTTACCCATGAGCAATTACCTAATTTTCACCCTCTTGCTTTAGCTCAGCCAATCTTGATTGGGCATATTTTACCC
>CBFDBN010000585.1:0-2688 GCA_965603055.1 uncultured bacterium
AGTCACGACCCGATGCGCTGTCACATTATTTTTGTAGCGAAGAAGAGCGAGTCGATCTTGAAAAAGAACCGATGCGAAAAGATGAGTTGTTGACATTTTTCTGGTCCAGAAAAGAAGCCGTGTCCAAGTTTTTGCAACTGGGCGCGAAATTGAATTTCAAACAGATTAGCACGGTGAATGATGAAGTTGAAGCATCGCAGGAGAAAATTCGGTTGGTTTCAGGCGAATGTGATGGGTATTGGATTTCGATAGCGATTTAAAAATATTTTTCACCGCAAAGACGCAGAGACGCAAAGATTAGCATTGAATTTCAATATCTTTTCACTGCGCCTTAGCGTCTTTGCGGTTTAAAAGAGGAAATAAATAATTGTCAAAAGTAGCACTCATATCATGCAATATCACAGAGGATCCCTATCCTGTTTACCCGCTGGGTATGTCCATGGTGGACGAAGCAGCCCGTTCATGCGGGCACGATGTCGCCGAATTTGACACGACTGCCCAGGGCAAAGCTGCTGACCAAATACAGAATTTTATCAGGGAAGCGGAGCCTCAATACGTGGGATTGTCACTCCGAAACGTGGATAGCGCCAATTACAATAAGCAGGATGCCTATATCGCAGATTATAAAAATGTCGTTAACGCTATCCGTGAGATATCCACCGCGCCAATTATTTTAGGCGGATCGGCGTACACGATTTTTCCAGAACTCATTCTGGATGAACTGGGAGCAGATTACGGCATTGCAGGTGAAGGCGAGAGCGCATTCTGTCATCTGCTGGAGCAATTGGAAAATGATCCTGATTCAGCATATCGGATTTATTACAATTTCCCGCCGCTCGACCAATTTTCAGCATTGAATCGCAATGATTCTTTTGCGGAATTTTACATGAAACACGGCGGTATGTTGAGCGTGCAGACCAAACGGGGCTGTCCCCATCGCTGCGCTTACTGTTCCTATCCCGTGCTGGAAGGCAGATGCTATCGTTTTCGGCAGCCCGAAAATGGGGTGGATGAAATCGAAATGCTGATCCAGAAATATAAAGCCGATTATTATGCCATCACCGATTCGGTGTTTAATGATGAGACGGGGAAATATTTACAGATCGCCGAAGAGTTGGTTCGGCGTGGCATCAACGTTCCCTGGATGTGCTTTCTAAGACCCGATGATTTTACAGAGGAGGAAGTATCGCTGCTGAAAAGGTCGGGTTTGAACGCCATCGAATGGGGCACCGACTGTGCCACTGATATCACACTGAAAGCCATGCGTAAAGATTTTAACTGGGATCAGGTGGTTCACTCGAACAATCTGTTTGCCAAGCACGGCATTTCCAATGCCCACTTCATCATTTTGGGCGGACCAAAAGAGACTTATGAGACACTTGATGAAGGACTGAAAAATCTGCTGCAACTGGAAAAGTGTGTGATCTTTGCAGGTATCGGTGTGCGGATTTTTCCAGACACAGCCGTTTATGAGTGGGCGCTGGAGGAGGGCAAAATCACCGCTGACCAGAATCTGCTGCCACCCACGTACTATTTTTCCGATGAATTGGAAATCGATGTTATGCATGAAAAAATTCTGACAGCGTTCAAAGGCAGGCTCGATCGCATCTATCCCGATGGACAATTCACTGAAGTCACCCGTGCGTTTCACCTGGCAGGAAATCGGGGGCCTGCGTGGGATATGCTGTTGAAGCGGAAGATAACAAGATAGAAATTTGATCATCACGCAAAGCCGCCAGGACGCTAAGAAAAAAAATTGCGGCTTAACGCCTTTGCGTGAGAACAAAAGAGAAAATAGAATTGAACGAAGCCAGTTCAAAATACGTCGATCAAATTGCCACACAGAGATTGATTAATGATAAATTGAAGCTGGTACATCATGAGCCAGACCATTCGATGTCATCGGTTGATACCAGCTTTGGTGATTTCAATAATCTCATCTTGCAACCACATGGCGTTGTGGAGGCTCAAAAGAAGAAGTACACCGAAATTTCCTTTCCATCTCCCATTCAAACCAGGTACGAGGAAAATAAACGAGTAAAAGGCAGATGCTTTTGTGCGAAAGAGTCGACCGGGGAGATTGTGTTCGTTCATGGGCTGTATGAAGATAACATGGAAATTTATAAATTTTTTATCTCCATGCTCAACGAACAGGAAATGAATGTCCATTTGATGGTGCTGCCATATCATTACGAGCGGACGCCGAAAGAGAGTGCCTTTAGCGGAGAATATTTCTGGAGCGCCGATGTCTATCGCAGTGCGCTGGCGTTCAAGCAGGCGGTATACGATCTGTGTCAATTCTACACATACATCAAAAACAAATCTGGACGGTCTGTTTGGATTGTTGGATTCAGCATGGGCGGAGGAATTGGATTAAGTTTGGTTTCGCTTATTCCCATCGATGGCATTTTTGTCATCAATCCTGTCTGCAATATCACAGAATTGATGTGGCACAGCACCCTGTTTTCAACCATTAAAGACGATCTCGAAGCCAATGGATTGACGTTTGACTACATTAAAAATATGTATAGTCTGTACGAGCCATTGAACATCAAAGACATAAAAATTTCAAAGGATAAAGTCGTTATGGCAAAAGGACTGTACGACCAGATTAACGATCCTCGAAATTACGAGCTGTTCCATCAAAAATGGGGATTGAAGAACGAGGTGAGCTACAAAGCGGGGCAT
>CBFDBN010000586.1:0-2688 GCA_965603055.1 uncultured bacterium
AATTGAAATATAATTGTTAAATTTAGATTGATAAATTAACAGCAGTGATTATCAAAAATAGAAGTGAGAGTGCTCAATATGTTTACGGAGAAACCGTTAACGCTTTTTATCGAACAACCGCAAGATATTCTCCAGGCATGTCATAATGGACCAATTGAAATAACCGGAAATGACCATTCTTACGTAGTCATGACCACTGAATATCTTCAACGGATAATTAAGGATATGCGTCTTGCCGATCATCTTGATAAAATATTGGCCAGGCTGAAGAAAGACGGAGGGATCTCAGAAGAAAGAGTTATGGGAATTTTAAATAACGTATGAAATATTTTAAAATTAAGTATTCTGAAGAATTTGTTGAGCATCTAGAAAATTATATTAATAAACTTGAAAAAAAAAGTCCTCGGGCTGCTAACAAACTACGGGACAATATTAGGAATCATATATTAAATTTAAAAAAATTTCCCAGGCAATGGGTAAAAGTTCATAGTACGATTGAACGTTTGACCAAATACAGAAAAATTGTCCTGATTTATGATTATCTCATTTTTTACGAATTTGACGAAATAGATGAGATTGTGTTTATCGTTGATATTGTGCATGGAAAGCAAGATTACCAACACTTTTTAAATTAAGTGGACCAGGAAATTTGAGATTTGATCGTAAAAACAACTCCATTAAATCCCCCAAAAACATCACCTCTTAAATTTTTTACTTGACTTTTGTTAAAAAATTACTATTTTTTAATTTAACATCATAATTTAAAATCACAATCTCATCCACTTTCAAGGGAGGTTAAGCATGCAAACTAAGCTATTGGTATTGGTTTTAGTCGTAGGGATAATTCTGTCAAACATGATCGCTGCCAGCGGTCAAACCGTTGATGTAATGCTTCCAGATACATCTGGTAAATCCGGCGAGAGTGTCATGATTCCGATCAAGGTCAGTGACCTTTCTGGATTGTTTGTTTATTCACATAGTCTAACAGTAGATTATGACCAGGGGGTGCTGGATGCGACCGGTGTTACCGTCGCTGGCACGTTAACTGAGTCCTGGGGAACGCCGACAATTGCTGATCATTCGGGACAAATCATTGTTGCCGCAGCCGGTAGCGTAGCGCTGGAAAGTTCCGGTGTCTTGCTTTATATCGATTTCGATGTTGTCGGTAATCCCGGCGACTCTACATCTTTAGATTTTACCAACGTTTTATTCAACGAGGGAATGCCCGGTGCCAATCCAGAAAATGGCAGTTTTTATATAGAGATCCCTGAGGTAAAAATAACGCATGGTCCTGTGGCAGGCGGCGTCACGTCTAATTCAGTTCGATTTTCAGTCAGGACCGAAACCGTAGCAAATATAAAAGTTATCATCAGTGAAGACTCAACAAGCTGGAACAATCCTGTTTATACAAATGAAGTTACTACCGATGCGGGCAGGGATTATTTCTGCCTGGTCGATGCGACTGGCTTAACACCCAATACGACTTATTATTATAGCGTGGTTAGCTGGGGAGTGGAGAAAGATGATTTCGTTGGCATGTTTAAAACTTTTTCACCGGCGGGAGAGGCTGCTGATTTTTCATTTTTGTTCGGTAGTGGACAGCAGGCAATATATGACGATCCCAATTCTGGTATCGGAAATATCTTTCCGAAGATGGCGCAAGAAAGAGCACTGTTCTTTCTGCACCAGGGCGACTGGTTTTATCCTGACACAACGGATAGTGAGCAGGGCGATTCCCTTAATTTCTTTGCCAAACATTTTGATTTGATTTATGAAAGCTACAAAACCCGCTACGATCCAACCTTTCCAATGGCTGAGATGCTGAAAGTTATGCCGGTAGATTACGTGTATGACGACCACGATTGGGTTAACGACAACTGCGATGCGACCTACATGACACAGGGGGGAGCAAATACAATCCAGGTTTACCAGGAAGCATTCCCACATTACCCGTTAGCCAGTGCTTCCAACGGCATCTGGCACAAATTTAACTGTGGCGATGCAGAAATCTTCATGGTTGATAATCGATCACAACGGGATCCTAATTTGAATGCCCTGTTCTGGCACCCGACTCTTAGTCGATATGTATTTACGGCCCATTACCTGGACAGTCACACTATTCTTGGCGAAGAACAGATGAATTGGCTGATAAACCAGCTAAAAACGTCGACAGCAACCTGGAAATTCATCTCTTCCGGAACGCCATTCAACCCGGCCTGGAGAGGATTGATCGAATTGGCTCTGCTTTTGCAGGGTTCTAGGTATGATCCAATCATCGATCCAGCAACTGGTGTATATCGTAGTATGGCATTTATCGCCGAAGAATTTTCAGATAAATGGGCTGGTTTTCCATCGGATATTTATAAGCTGCTTTCGGCAATCATCGAAAATAACATTGAAAACGTTATCTTCCTCAGTGGTGATACCCATACCAGCGCGATTGATGATGGTACCAATTCTTTGCTCCCGGAACTAATGGGTGGTGGATTGGATCGAACCAATTCACAATTCGTTGCTGTATCGAAAGTGCTATTTCAAATCGACGTCTGGAATAAAGGGGGACATACTTATGACAATGCCTTTCCGCCGGATTTGGGTAATGCCTACGGCAAAGTCAGTGTCTTTGGCGCGGATTCAGCCCGACTTGAAGTGGTGAGTGAGACGGATAACATACTGGCAAAGCACTCG
>CBFDBN010000587.1:0-2673 GCA_965603055.1 uncultured bacterium
CATTGCTGATACTTTCGATCAATATTTACTCTATCGACCGGAATGGATTTTTCGCTGGGAAAAAGGACTGGAAGATCATTGGCAGGCGGTGCTGTGGCGTGAGTTGATTAAGGGGAACGAACATTTTCATCGGGCAGCTTCGGGCAAAAAGTTCATTGAGCTGTTACAACAAACTGGTACTGAAATCAACAGCTTTCCACAACGCATCTCGGTATTTGGTATTGCTGCGCTGCCGCTTTTTCATCTTCAAATTCTGGCAGCCCTATCTCAGTTTACTGAAATCAATCTTTTTTTGATGAATCCCTGCCGGGAATACTGGTTTGACATTTTATCGGATCGAGAGATCAGGCGAGTTGCGGATCGATATCGAGATCGTAACGCTCCTGGTGATGACACTCATGCTGAAAAAGGAAATAGTCTGCTGGCATCGATGGGAAGCCTGGGACGAGATTTTTGGGGAATGATCTATGATTTTGAGGTTCAGGAATTGGCTGATTTTCAGGAGACTGAAATTGGTTATTTGCTTTCCCATATCCAATCAGATATTTTGAATTTGTGTGATCGTAATGAATCTTCAACAAAAGCAATACTTTCAGATACTGATTGCTCAATCCAGGTTCATTCCTGCCATAGCCCCATGCGGGAGATCGAAGTGCTTCATGATCAGCTATTAAAAATGTTCGAACAAAATTCCCAACTTTTGCCCAAAGATATTTTAGTCATGGCGCCTGATATTGAAATCTATGCCCCTTATATTCAGGCAGTATTCGATCTGCCGCCGGACGATCCCCGGCGCATTCCGTTCAGCATTACCGATCGCAATGTACGCCAGGAAAGCCAGGTCATCGAGACTTTTTTGGCAATTCTCGACCTGTGGAACAGCCGATTTGGAGCAGCGCAAGTGATGACTATTCTTGAATCCCCGGCTGTTAGACGAAAATTTGAAATCTCTGGAACGGAAATCGATTTGGTTCGGCAGTGGATTGTTGATACTCGAATTCGATGGGGGATTGATGAAAACAATCGTCGTAACCTGGGGCTTCCGGCGACCTTAGAAAATACCTGGCAGGCAGGACTGGAACGGTTGCTGTTAGGCTACGCCATGCCGGGAAGTAGTGAAAAGATGTTTGGCGACATTCTGCCTTACGATCATGTCGAAGGTGGTGAAGCCGTTGTGTTGGGTAACTTTGTCGAATTTACTGATCGGCTGTTCAAGACGGTTGAATTGTTGGGACAATCGCG
This sequence comes from uncultured bacterium, assembly GCA_965603055.1. Lineage (GTDB taxonomy): Bacteria > Zhuqueibacterota > Zhuqueibacteria > Thermofontimicrobiales > Thermofontimicrobiaceae > CBFDBN01. The sequence goes on from CBFDBN010000587.1 coordinate 1,243, forward strand.
AACCCTGGAACAATGGTCTGATTTTCTCCAAAAGCTGATAAAACAATTTATTGATGCGGATGAAGATACACAAAATGAATTAACGGTCATCTGGCAGGCATTGAATGACATGATCAACATTCAAAATGAATCAGGTTTCACCGCGAAAGTTGATATTCAAATCATCAGAAATTTTCTTGAACATCAACTGGAAAAAACGAGCTTTGGATATGGTTTTATGACCGGTGGTGTCACATTTTGCTCCATGCTGCCCATGCGAAGTATTCCGTTTAAGATAATCTGTCTCATCGGCATGAACGATACTGCTTATCCCCGGCAGGAGCCAAAACTGGGATTTAATTTATTGGCAAAACATCCCCGGCCGGGCGACCGATCTCGCCGTAAAGATGACCGCTACCTGTTTCTTGAAGCCTTGCTATCGGTACGAGAAAAATTTTACATCAGTTACGTGGGCCAGGGCATTCAGGATAATAGCACTATTCCACCATCGGTATTGGTTAGCGAATTGCTGGATTATATTGAAACCGGCTTTGAATTGCCCAATGAGAAAATTTTAAAACAGCTAATCACCAAACATCGTTTGCAGGCATTCAGCCCGGAATATTTTAAAGGGAATCAAAAGCTATTCAGTTTTTCCAATGAGCATTTCCAGGCAGCAAAAAGACTGTTAGCACCACGAAAATCCGTGGAGTCCTTTATCTCGACCGGATTATCAGCTCCCGGTGATGAATGGAAACAGGTGGAAGTTGCCGACTTAAGTCGCTTCTTTTTCAATCCAGCTAAATTCTTGTTAAATAAACGCCTGGGGATTTACCTGGGTGAAGAAATTTCAATTTTAGATGAGAACGAATCATTTAAGATTGAATATTTAGATCGCTATTTACTGGAGCAAAACCTATTGGAAAAAAGGCTTGATGGCAGAAATCTAAATAAATTTTTAAAAACGACAAAGGCTGCCGGCACTTTACCGCATGGAACAGTTGGGGATTGTGTTTATGAAAATCTTAGCAGTGGTGTTGAACATTTTGTTCAACAAACCCAACAGTATATTCAGGCATCTCCTTTAGAACCGTTAAACATCGACCTTTCGATTGCAGATTTTCACATGACAGGACAGATTTATGGGATCAATTCCGAGCGATTATTGCGATATCGATTTGCAAAGATCAAGGGCAAAGATTGCCTGCGCACCTGGATTGATCATCTAATTTTAAATTGTATCGCTGCAGAAAATTACCCCCGGCGAAGCTTATTGATCGGGTTAAATCCAGATTCGAGAGAATTGCAATGGGCAGCCTGGGAATTTTCTCCTATTGATAACAGTCGAAAAATTTTAGAGCGATTGCTTACAATTTATTGGCAAGGCTTGATCAAACCCATACATTTCTTTCCTGAATCGTCCTGGGAATATGTCAATCGGGTTATAGGAAA
>CBFDBN010000588.1:0-2673 GCA_965603055.1 uncultured bacterium
TGCCCACGCCGCCAAACGCTACAAAGCTGAGCATGTGGCAGTGGGGATTTGCCCAGGCGTCATCCAGTAGTTTCAGCTCTTTTTCCCTGCCGAACAGGGCGTGTTGCGTGGTGGGGAGTTTAGAGAGGGAGATTTTGAATTTTTCGTCTGATACAGGAGTTGGTTTAAAGCTTTGCAACAGCCCATGTATCTCCAGCAGTAATTCACGGTTGGCATCGACTTTTTCTGGTAGTTTCAACAGCACTCGCAGGGCTAATTTCTCATCCTCGCTGACTCTATCTTTCAAATTGATGAGAAATTGAGCAGCCATCTGTTCGGCATTCTGATGTGGCAAAACTCTTTGAAAAACCGAAATCAGAATTTGTTTTTGGGGTAATTCTTTTTCAATTTTAAAATCTTCCAGACTTTCAACAATGGTAGGATCGGTTAATACAGCAAGGATAAATCGGCGTTTGATCGATTCATTGATTGGGGCAATTTTATCAAATGCTTTCTCAAATATTCGATCCAGTTTGGGCTCAAAAAATTTTTTCAAAAATGTGGATTCAATCAGTTTGTCCTGAATCAGTTTTTCATAAACGGCATCGATCGTTTTTTCTGGCAGGTCTTTGGTGTAATTGATTAATCCAATTTCTTTGGCAATTTTGTAAATTGAAAAAATAACTGTAATGCCGAAATCCATTTGAAAGACTCCTTTTTTGATCTTGTACTAGACTTCTGTAAAATGCATTTTTTCCCAACTTTACTGTCATACTCGCGAATGCGGGTATCTCCTAACTTATTAATTATTATAATGAAAGAGACTCCTGCATTCGCAGGAGTGACATTCGCATTTCTTGCAAACTTAATAATTCTTTCATAACAAAATTTTGCAGGTAAAACACTAAAATGGAAAGAAAATATCATCATTCAGATTGAATGTTGATTAGAAGTGAATATAACTTACGAATTGATCAATGTCAAGTGGAAAATTGAAAGGCAGTGTTAAAAAACAGCAATGAATGTAGGCTTCAACCCAATGCCAATAAATTTAGCAAATATGTTAGTCATTCCTGATGGAGCGAAGCGGAATTCAGGAATCTCTAATTTCATTGCATTAAAAATCAGTTTCATATTAATTGAGGAGATTCCTGCATCCGCAGGAATGACGTGTAGTTATGCGTGGACAAAAAATTGATTAAAAGATTTTTAAGTCACCGGTCTTTTCCGCTGCGGTGGAATCATCATAGATTCTGTTTGCTGATTGGCAGTTGCAGTGGCGATTTCCGGTTCGGTTAGTAAAGCACGAATAAACGGTGGTGGCGCAGATAAGGCAAATGCTCCCAGGTGTCGAAAAATATTGATTTCTTGTGCCTCGACACCAACTTCATCTGCCACACGGTCTAAAACTTCGTTAGTCAGTTCTTCTACATGAGTAGGTTTTACTGCTCTTCGAGAGGATAATCGTAAGGTAAAAACTGCCTGAACCATTTCCTGTTCGGAATGTTCAGCTTTGAGCTGACGTTTCAGCTCAGGATCTGTTCTTACGCGTGATCTTTTCTTGCTCATATTTTCACCTTAATAAAATTTTTGAATTGAATTCGAAATTTAAAAGATAGGTTGCTACTTTTTTAATAAAGCCGCTAATGCCCGTGGTCCATTTGGAATCCCGCGACTGCATCGTTCACTATCCATTCTCGGTTCAAGCTGGCATGATTTAAAAATGGCTCGTTCAATTTGATTTTCGGTCGCTTTGGGCTTTGCTTCCCATAGCAGTGCAGCCAATCCGGCGATATGAGGAGCCGCCATTGATGAGCCATCCATCATCTGGTAACCACCGCCGGTACGGGCTGAAATAATATCGACGCCGGGCGCAACCAGATCGGGCACGATTGGGTCCCTTTTTCGTTTGAAGCGTTGACTGGATGAAAAATTGGGAACTCTATTTTCTTTGTCTACTGCTCCAACGGAAAGCGCCTGCCAGTAGTTGCCGGGTGATCGACTGGTACCCGGTCCTTCGTTACCGACGGCAAAAACAGGTAGAATATTGATCCGTCGCAATAGCCGGGTCAGGGGCAAAAAGTCCTGCCACCAACCTCGAAATCCCAGGGACATATTCAGTATCTTGACTCCCTTACCGACTGCCCAGTCCATCCCACCTAATACCCGGGCGATGACATCTCCACCTTCGATTACCATTGCAGAGGCAAGCGCTGCTCCCGGGGCTACGCCAACAGCCCTACCCCGCGAGGCGCGCCCAACAATCGTCGCAGCCGTGTGGGTGCCATGTTCCTCACTATCAAAAGGCTTTGGAGTCGGCTGGAATTCTCTTCCCATCCAGTCGAACTGGGCAAACTCGGCGATTGCTCCATCAAATACCGGGTGGCTGCCGTCGACCCCGGTATCGAGATGACCGATCAGCACGCCTTTCCCGGTGTAACCCTCATTCCACAGTTCCGGGATGCCTAATGCATCTATACCCCAGGTCGTTTTTTGAGTTAGCTGGGCAGTCACTGCACGGGTGGGACGTATCAAACTTAATGGCGGGGCGCCAGTAATACCTGCTACGACCTCTTTTGCCGCACGCAATCCTGCCAGACCTTGCTTGTTCACCGTCCCCAGCATGATTCCCAGGTTAGGGTAATATCGAGCTGCTGTCGGTTGGATACTCTGGTAGATCGAACTGGTCGCCAG
>CBFDBN010000589.1:0-2669 GCA_965603055.1 uncultured bacterium
ACTCGAAGATCAGGATGTTCAGCAATTTTTACAGATCAATCGCTACCAGGATGTTTTGTGGTTTAATAAAGAAGCGTTTGAAATGTTGGTGCGGTGGTTGTTTGCGATTGCTGTTATTGATTGCACAACAAATAAACTTTTAACACCTGAAGAAACTGAGATGCTGATATTAGAGCGATACAAATTTGTTAAAACATCCATAAAATTAGAAGAGGAGGCAAACTATCAAGTAGAAAGGTTTATCGAAAGAGTGAAAAGTTTTGATTAAACATTTCATTGACATTTTAAAATTAATTTTTTATATTTCAATATAACCATCAAAATAGATTACTGAATAGGTGAATTAGCAAAGAGGCAATTCATGGCAAATCCAAACGCAGCAGTATCACCACAAATAATCGAAGTATTAAGCCAGGTAAAGCGGTTTACGCCAAACGAGCGACTGATATTAGCTAAGTTATTATTAGATAGCGTATTAGTTAACGAAACAGAAGATAGTGCTGATTGGCTGAGCTTAAGTCTTTCAACATTCGAAAAAGATTGGGATAATCCAGAAGACGCCGTCTATGACAACTGGAGTCTATTATGGCATTGCAATCATTCATAACAAAAAATACACCAGGAGTTGATTTAGAGCGTTTACGTAACTTGTTAAACCTTGCAAAGGATTAAAAAATAGATACAGGAAAAATTACAGAAAAAGTTATTATAAAAAATTTTGGTGATATGCTGAAGTACAATGAGGATTTCATCAATGAAAATCAAATTAGAACTGTGGAATTAGATGCAATTGTGGATACCGGTGCTACATTTCTTTCAATTCCACCAGATCACATCCATCAATTGGGCTTAACATACTAACATTCACAAAATGTTAGAACCGCTAACGGTGAAGCAAAAAGACGAGTTTTCGCTGGCGCTTTAATTTCAGTTCTGGGGCGGGAAACTCAAGCATCTATTATGGAAAATGATGAAACAACTCCATCACTCATCGGTTATCTAATTTTAGAAGATTTAGATCTGGTGCCTGATCCGAACTCGAAAAAGCTAATCCCTAATCCAACCCATGAGGGGAAGTGGATCGTTGATTTGTTTTGAGTTTATGAAGAGAGGGAATAGAAAATGGAAGACTCACATTTAACTATCAACGTAAATCTTGCTTATGAGAATTTGTCATTCTCACAAAAAATCGTCATCCCTATTGAAGAAGGCAAGTTTGGCATCTGGAAGTACAAACAACATGCGACCGATCCTTTGAGTGTTGAGAAAATAAAGATAGATTATGCCGGAAAAGATCGTGTAAAATTCCAGTTGAGGCTTACTGGTCAAATAGATATCAATAATTTTCCCGATTTACGCGTCGGGGGCACCAAAGTACAGGTAGAATCAGGATTGGCTGTTGAAGCAGGTAAATTGTGTATTATCCACCCTGAGCTGAAAAGATTAGACATGCCAAATGTGCCTAATTTTGTCGATGGCATTCTTCGAGACGCGCTCAATAAGAATCTTTTGAAACAACTAAAAAATGATCTTAAAATTGATATTCAATTGCTCCTCGAAGACACCAGGAGGCAGCTTAATCAACCGATTCCTTTCGAAATGAAATTGAACAGTGAAAAATCTAATTGCAATTTAAACTTGAACCTGGAACCGATTGAGCCTGAATTTGCGATACATTCCGAGGGAATTCATCTTAAGCTGTTTAGTCGATTCAAGCCAGATGTCACTTTGATACCGCGGATTATTGCTTAAAATAACCGCAAGCCGATGAAACTGTAACAACTTAATGTCTGTAACATAAGCCTCTGGCTTGTAGTTGTTACCTAAGTTAGTCAAGCAAGATGCTTGCGTTACGATCACCAACGTTTTCGTTCTGCCATTAGTTATCATTTAATTCGACTAATAAATTCTGCTAACTTTGACTCATCTAATATACCATCGGTCCGAATTCCGCTACAAACATCTACTCCAAAAGGACCGACCTGCCTGATCGCTTCGGTAACATTTTCTGGATTCAGTCCACCAGCCAAAAATATCGGCACATTGACTGATTTTCGAATTTTGCGGCTGATACTCCAATCATGCGTTCTTCCAGTACCGCCCAATTCTTTAACTTTCAAAGCTGGGTTTCCTGAGTCCAGCAATATTGCATCGACGTGCAGAGCGATTGAAACGGCTTCCTCAATCGATTCTTCTCCTGAAACGTGTATAACTTGAATTATTGAAATTCCAGGTATCGCTTCTCTAAAATCCTGGTACCTGCCCTTTTCCAATCGATCCACAATTTGGATAGCATTGATACCACACTTTCGTTGTTGCTCGATGATCTGTTGTGTATTCGTTTTGCAGGTCAATAGCACCGAAGTGATGCCTGGCGGAATAATAGCAGCAATTTCTTTGATTAATTTTTCAGAAATAGGACCTGGTCCACTGGGCATCTCCGACACCAATCCCAGTGCCGAAGCGCCATACTTAATCGCCAGCCAGGCTTCTTCGATAGATTGAATGCAGCAGATTTTTACACGAGGTATTATTGCTAATTTCATTTCAAGTTCTTTTTTTGTTTATCTTTGCCTTTGCAATCTCCCACACGGATTGAGGAATCACACGAATGCTATTAAAGGAATTATCCGCGTGATTCCTCAATCCGTGTTAAAAAATCCTTTTCT
>CBFDBN010000590.1:0-2662 GCA_965603055.1 uncultured bacterium
TTCTGCTTTTATTGGCGGTCTTTGTTCATCTGCAGCAAACCAGCCTTTATATGGACCAGTCACACCAGCAATTCCTTTAGTCTCAATTTTTCCATCAATATAGTAGCATTCAATTGGGGAGTCCAGTGCGGCAATGGTAACCTGATCCTTCCTCCCATGAAAGTTAAAAGCAACCTTACCTCGCTCTGATTCAAAGAAGGATTCCACGGTATCTTTCTTCGTTGATACAGCCTGCTTTCGGGCGTAAAACACAAGCGAGGTGCCGTCCAGGATTGTCCTCTCAAATGGCATCGATCTTTCAATATTTTTAGTGGTATCATCCATATCGGTCATATTTATCAAAATTAAACTGTCCGCATAGTCAATTGTATATTCGGCTTTATACTTCACATCATCGATTACCTCTTCGGCATAAAATTGATGAAGCTGAAAATTTTCATTGATAAAGCTGTTATATACATTGTGCATATTCAGAAAAAACAACATCGGATTGGAATCGATATGGAGCTTAACATGATAAATGAGCTTATCATCAACGACTAAGGTGTCGGCGATTTCTAATTTCAACGTACCCAAACGTATGAAAGCCCATTTCACTTTATAAGATAATTCTTCACCAAATCTCCATTTAAAAGCAAAGTCATTTGATTGTACCAATCCTGGACTGAATAAACCAAAAAACAAAATGATGGTGATAATTTTTAAGGATTTCATGGTAGACATTTGAGTAAAATTATAACAATTAAGAAAAAAGAAGAAACAAAGAATTTATTTTTATTCACCTTCTAATTATATGTCATTGAGGAAAATAAGTTTACTTTTTGGGCAAAATTATTTTAAAAGTCGTCCCCTTCCCAACCTCACTTTCCACAGCAATTTCTCCACGATGTTTTTGAATAATATTATAACTGATTGACAAGCCCAAACCAGTGCCAACACCAACGCCTTTGGTGGTAAAACCAGGATCAAATACTCGATCGAGATGCTTGGAGGCAATCCCTTTTCCCGTATCTGAAATTTCAATATAGACATGGTTTTCGTCGGATCGAGTTTTGACGGTGATTGTCCCCTGGTTTTCAATCGCCTGAACGGCATTGGCAAATAGATTCATAAAAACCTGGTTCAATTCGTTCGGGTAACAGTTGATTTGTGGGATGTCACCAAAATCCTTGCTCACCTGCGCCTTATTTTTCAATTCGTGATGAAGCAAGGTTAAAGTGCTTTCAATCCCTTCGTGAAGATCAGCTAATTGAATTTCCTTTTCATCCAATCGGGCGAAATTTTTCAATGTTCGAACGATTTCGGCAATTCGTTCTCCTGCCGTCGAAACGATCTGATTATTTTCTTTTAGTGAGCCTAATAATTTTTGAAAATTGTTATCATCCCGCAGTTCATTAGTATTTTTACTTTTCGACAGCGATTGCTGGATTTTCTTAATGCACCGTTTAATAACATCCGTCGCACTATTAACAGCGCCAATCGGGCTATTGACTTCATGCGCCACTCCTGCAACCAATTGCCCCAGTGATGCCATTTTTTTGGATTGAACGAGTTGAGCCTGGGTTTCTCGAAGCTCTGTTAAAGTTCTCTCCAATTTAATATTTTGATCAGTCAGTTCTATGGTTCTTTCGTTGACCTTTTGTTCGAGCGTCCCGCTGTACTCTTTCAATTCCTGGGAATATTTCTCAATTTTCTTTCGATCCTCTTCATTCTTCATTTCGATAATGTGAGTTAAGCAGAGCACAAAAATGAGCACACCCCATTGGGAAATCCAATGCCAGTAAGGGATGATACCAAAAACAAATGATAAATCGTGAATCACGAATAAAATTGTGACAACAAATCCGAAGTTAAAAATTTTCATCGCCTTTTTGCCCCTGGTCGCTCCTTTCAATCCAAAATAAATACCGATAGCAAATCCGACCAAAAGCACAAGTGTCCAGCTTAAATACATGTTAAAACTAAAATAAATCACTCCTGAAAATTGCAAAGTTAACAGGATAACACCGTAGACCAAAAGAATTTTCCAGAGTTGTCGGATAATCTTTTTTCCTTTATGATCGACAATCTGTTCATAGAATGAAAATAGTCCGACAGGGAAGAAAATCAGTCCGATGGTTGCTGCTGAGAATCGAATTTTGGGATTGGTGAGAATAAATTGGGAGACCTCGCCACTGGTTACAAATGCCAGCCCTGTAAAGATGGCGAATGCAGCGAATGAAAGATAATAATACGCTTTCTGTTTCCAGCGGTGAAAAAACAGGTCGATAGAAAGAAGACCGATAAGTATGAAAAAACAGCCCAAAACAAATCGATCGATACTGTTGGTTATAACATAGCGAATCAAGCTTTTGTGGGTGCCGATGAAAGCTTTGTTATCGCCGATAAGCGGTATGCCGATGTGAGCGGGATCGTCGGAGAAGAACCTGAGATAGAGCATTTTGCCCTGGGGAACATCACCGAGCTTGAAAATGTGCCACTGCCCAGCATGGTATCGATTTTGAGGAGTGGATTTAAATTCACCAGATTGGTAAATTTTTTGGCTATCGACAAATGCTTCGATGGACATCATCACATTGGTAAAGAAAATAGCGGGATCATCCCGGGGGATATCAGGCAGACGTTTTCTTAGCCAGAGGAAATTTCTGCTATTTCTTCCTGG
>CBFDBN010000591.1:0-2662 GCA_965603055.1 uncultured bacterium
GAATACGCTATACCGGCAAAGATTAGCGTTTGCATCGAAAATCATGGAGGCGTATCGAACGATGCCGACTGGATGGTGGCTTTGATGAATGAGGTGAACAATCTTTATTTCGGCACCTATCCGGACTGGCGGCGCCCGGGTGACAATTTTGATAATTATAACTATCTTGAAAAAATGCTCCCCTGGGCTGTGGGGATGTCATACCGCAACCAGCCGACTGAAGAACTGTCAGCCAAAATGATAAATTTATGCCGGAATTCAGGTTATAAAGGATGGTATGGGATTGAATCTTCAGGTCGAGATGCGATACACGAGGGAAAGAGAATACTCCAAAAGTATTTGTTGAATAAGTAACACTGCTTAGATTCCTCCCTTCGGTCGGAATGACATTTAATATTCTAATCTGACTAAGTATTAGTAATATCTATTATTATCGGCGTAACAAGAAAATGCATTGGATTTTGATAGCCGATTCCTTTAGGCGTTATTCCGGGGATTAGATCAGTCTATCACAGCATCGGGCAAGCCCGATGCTGTCCAAGCCGGTGATTTAATTGAACCCCTTCTCTCTATCATTGCTTAAAAATTGATTTACTCAAGGAAGGTTGAATTTGAATGGATTTGGATTCAGTTAAAGTTATTAATTGCTCAAATTCAATCCGAGAATTGAAATTGACTCAATAGATTCCACTATTCCAATACTCCATAAATCCATTATTCCTTCACCACTCTTTCATCATCTCACCAAAGAAAATACAACAATTAAATTCCTTGAACTTTTACGTGTTTATTGCGTTAACGTTTATAAAAAACAGGGAGGATTCAATTTCATAGGAGGAAACATGTTAGGATATGTAATTGCATTCGTTATCGGATTACTGGCGATGGGCTATATTTTCGCTGTGAAGAATCGAACTGGTAGCGGCTCATTTGGAGCTATTCTTAAAAACAGCGGGAGGCTCATCCTGGTCGGGATCATTGTGTTGATCATTATTTTCTTTGTGGCTCAATCTATTACCATTATTGAAGCCGGCACGGTTGGTGTCGTGAAACGCCTGGGCGCAGTTAAGGCAGACCTGGTTCCTGGCTTGCATTTTATAGTTCCTTTCGTTGATGAAGTGGTTTTATTTCCAACTGTTAAAAAGACGTATGAAGCAACTGAAATTCCTCAATCGAGCCAGGCCGATTATCCAGATGTGATCATCACAGCGCTTACGGCTGATGGACAGCAAATTCGAGTCGGGATTACTGCCCGATTTATGATCCAGCCAGGCAAAGCAGCATGGATTCTACAGAACCTGGGGAGCGAGCGGGATTATGTGGAAAAAGTCGTTAAGACAGAAATTCGTGGCTCTGGCAGGCGTGTACCAACCCGATTTGCTTCGTACGATCTCTACACTAAAAAAAGCTACGAAGCCCAGCAGGCGCTATTTGATGAAATTGCCCCTAAATTTGAAAAGAACGGACTTATTCTGGATGAATTGGTATTGCGAAATGTAACCTTTACAGAGGAATATGCCAGAACATTGGAAGAGAAACAGATCGCGTTGGAGAATATCACTACCGAGAAAAATAAGCTTGAGCAGGTAAAGATTCAAAAAGAACAGAAGATCGTTGCAGCCGAGGGTGATGCAAAGAGCATTGAAATTCGCCAGGCAGCATTAACGAAAAATCCCACCATTATCCAGTGGGAATTTGTACAGAAACTGGCGCCGAATATTCAATGGGGTGTGTTACCGCAAAATGTCGTTCCGATGTTGAATATGCAGGATTTTACCGGGGGATTGAAAAAGTAACAAAAGTGGTATCCAAAGTGACTGTCATCCGCCAGGTGGCTATATGCGTCAACTTAAGCTTTTTTTTTAACGCAAAGAAAGCAAAGTAAACGCAAAGATCGCTAAGCTTTTAAAATTTCAATTAATTCCTTTGCGATCTTTGCGTCTTCTTAGCAAGCTCTGCGTTTAAGTTCGTACTGATAATTTGTAGGCAAATCCTCAAAATCAAACAGCACTTCTTAAGTTGACGCTAATTGCCAGGTGGCGGATGACGGTCACTTATTTTAACTGGGAATTTAAATAATTTTCCCACCCGGTTCCCTCAAATTTTTCCAAAAAATAAATCGGAATCGGGGGACTATTCAATACTTCACCAGTAGAGAGCTTTACCTCCTGTAACCGATCATATCTCCTGTTATCTATGATGCTGCTTCGATGAAGGGTGATAATATTGTGACGGAAATTGACGATTCGTTGATCCGATCGAACATCGAATAACTCTCCAGTCATGGAAATGACATCCTTATTCCTCAACTCGAAATAGTTCCGCTGCGGATCGATGAGCTCGTTTTCAATGATCAAATTACCCAGCCCAATCAAGTGAGTTCGGAAGCCTTTGATCGCATACTCTCCATCTGGAACATTGGCGATGAAAAAATAACCGTTTTCGTCGGTCGTCACCCATTGACCAAATTTTTTGATAGTTCCATCTTGCACAAACCTGCCAATAATCACGAACTCAATATTCTGTCTTATGGTTGTGAAATTATCCTCATAACCGTCAATATCGAACATCAACGATCCGATGAGAAGATTTTTGTTTTCGACCGGCTCTGGCAACATTTGAACTGAGCTGCTGCAACTGATTATGAAGATGGAAATAATTA
>CBFDBN010000592.1:0-2656 GCA_965603055.1 uncultured bacterium
CCAGCCTTTCGGGAACGGGAAGCTTATGATCGATCAACCGGAGGGGGACTGTCCTGATGGTTTTTAAATTCTGGGTAATATTCTCGCCGACTGTTCCGTCTCCCCGGGTAGAACCGACGGTGAATCGGCCCGCCTCATAAACCAATTCTACTGCCAAACCATCGAATTTGGGTTCAACAACATACTCGATCTTTTCTCCCTGGGATAACAGCTTTTTGATACGGGTGTCAAACTCACGGATTTCGGCTTCATCGAAACCATTATCCAAACTCAACATGGGTAACGTATGGGCAACGGTTTCAAAGGCTTCTAATGGTGTAGCGCCAACTCGCTGGGTCGGTGAGTCAGGCGTGATGAGCTCGGGATATTGTTGTTCGAGTGATTGAAGCTCCCGCATTAAACGGTCGTATTCGGCGTCAGAAATTTCGGGATCATCTAAAATATAATAGCGATAATTATGATAGTTGATTTCATCTCTTAATTTTTTTATTTTCAGTTGTATTTCCTGGTTGGACATAAAATTGCTCCAGAGTTTCTCGAAAACCTCAAATCATTTAAATATCCTATTTACTGACAGTTTTTCCTTAATACATTATCCTTTAATCACTCCCATCGGTTTCAATTTAGCAACCTTTTTTGAAATCCCTGACTCGACAACTGCCTCAACGACTTCGGAGACATCCTTATAAGCATCTGGCATTTCTTCAATCATCGTGGATCGACTGGCAGCGCGGGCAATGATCCCCTGGTCTTCAAGCTCTCTGTGGATGGATCGACCTTTTGCTGCTTGTTTCGCCTTCTTTCGGCTCATGGCTCGTCCTGCGCCGTGGCAGGTTGAGCCAAAGGTCTGTTCCATTGCCGCTTCTGTTCCGATCAGCACATACGAACATCGTCCCATATCGCCAGGAATTAATACCGGCTGCCCAATATCTCGATAAATTTCTGGTAATTCAACTCTCCCGGGTCCGAAAGCCCGTGTTGCTCCTTTTCGATGAACACAAAACTTTTTCTGTTTTCCTTCAACTGTATGAGTTTCGATTTTTGCTATGTTATGAGCAACTTCATAGACGGTATCAAATTGAACCTGTTTGGGGCTCAGATGCAAAACTCGCATAAACGCTTCTTTCACCCAGTGGGAGATCACCTGCCGATTGGCAAAAGCATAATTGACAGCGCAAACCATGGCAGCAAAATATTTTTGACCTTCTGGTGAATTTACCGGGGCGCAACAGAGCTGACGGTCCGGTAAGTCGATACCATATTTTTGTGACGCCTGGATCATGGTCCGAATGTAATCATCACAAACCTGGTAACCAAAACCACGGGAGCCGGTATGGACCGAGACAGTAATTTGCCCGGGAAATAAGCCAAGCCGTTGGGCTAATTTATCATCGTAAGTTTCTTCAACGTATTGGATTTCCACAAAGTGATTGCCGGAGCCGAGCGTTCCCAATTGGGGCAATCCCCTTTTAATGGCTCTATCGGTTACAGTGTTGGGATCAGCGCCCCGCATCTGCCCATGCTCTTCGATTTTTTCCAGATCCTTTTCATCGCCGTAGCCCTGCTCAACAACCCAGCGAGCACCTTTTACCATGACCTGTTTCAACTGCTTTTCATTGACCTTAAAATTCCCTTTTGATCCAACGCCGGTTGGAATATAGCTGAACAGTCCGTTGACTAATTCTGGTATTTTATTCTGAATATCATTTTTGGTTAGACCAGTTTTTAATAATCGTACGCCACAATTTATGTCGTAACCGACTCCGCCTGGGGAAATGACACCGTTATTCAAATCAAATGCTGCAACGCCGCCGATTGGAAATCCATAACCCCAATGAATGTCTGGCATCGCCATTGAAAAATTAACAATGCCGGGCAGTTGAGATACGTTCTGAACCTGTAACGGTGAATTATCCTGCCGAATTTTGTCAAGCATCCGCTTCGAGGCGTAAATCCTGCCAGGAACTTTCATTTTATTTTCTCTTGGGATCTCCCAGAGAAAATCATGCACTTTTTTAAATTTCACATCACTCATATTTTTCACCTTCCACAATTTTTATAGTCAAAACCAGCAATTTTCGGATGTTAAACCTTGCGAAGGTTCCAAACCTTCGCAAGGTTTTATCAAAACCAATATATCAAAGTCCTAAATATCAAAAACGATCTTTGTCTCCCAATGATCGCCAACTTTTTCGATCTGTAGGTCATGAAATGTAACCGCTTTGATTTCGGTGTTGAAAGTGTGTTTATACGAGTTGAATTTTTCACCGATCACAGTTGCGGACAACTCATTATCCTTGATAAGTTCAATATCAAATTTACCAAAAATTTTTGATTCTGTCAGAAATAGATAATTCAGCTCAGACAGCCAGTTAACCAGCAGCTCCTCTTTATCTATCCCGGAAACTTCCACTGTTTCTGCCAAATGAAACCCAATTTTATCAGCATCGGTAATCGTGTCAAACAGCGCATAAGCAGCATTAATGAATAGCTCTTTGAGTGAATTCCCAAAAACCTTAATTTGAACGTCCCCGGTATGATCCAATTGAACATATCTTTCAGGTGATGGCGAGTCGTTCATAACATCCTCTCATAAATTGAAATTAAATGAAAAATTAGAGACATTCACACTATCGGACTGATCGGTATCAATTTT
>CBFDBN010000593.1:0-2644 GCA_965603055.1 uncultured bacterium
ACCTGGCTGGTAATTATCGGCGGCTTAAAGACCATTGCCAGAACCGCCCAATTTTTGACGCCGTTTATGACCATTGCCTATCTGACTGGTGGTATCATTATATTGGTGCTAAATTTTGATAAGCTTCCGGCCGTATTTGCCGAGATTTTCACTTACGCTTTTACACCCAAAGGTGCGTTTGGCGGTTTTGCCGGCGCCAGTGTGATGATGGCGCTTCGTTATGGCGCAGCGCGCGGCGCGTATAGTAATGAAGCTGGAACCGGGTCTGTGGCTATCCTCCATGCCACTGCCCAATCTGATAGCCCGGTGCGACAATCGCTGATCGCTATGTTGGGCGTTTTTATTGATACCATCATTATTTGCTCCATTACGGCATTAGTTGTGCTCCTTTTTGGTCACTGGACGAGTGATTTAAACAGCACCGCACTGGTGTCTGAAAGTTTTAAACAGGGAATTCCCATTGGCAATTGGGTCGTGCTGGGCGCGTCATTGTTGTTCGGTTATTCAACTTTAATTGTGTGGTGCTTTTATGGCGAGCAGTGTGCGGCGTTTCTTTTTGGAGATAGAGCAAAGGTTATTTACCGCTGGCTGTTTTGTTGCTCAATTTTGATCGGCGCCAATAGCAGCGCCGAAAATATCTGGAGCTGGGGTGATTTGCTCAATGGAATCACCGTGATTATTAACTTGATTGGAATTCTGGCGTTGAGCCCGGTTGTCGTGCGGACGACTTTTGAAAAGTTGAAAATTAATTGATTTTTTTTATCGCTAATAGGAGTTAGAAAATTTGATCAAAGTGGAAAGTTTGATAATAGCGAGTGGAAGCAAAAGGCGAAAAGTTGGAAATTGCAAAAAACCTGCCGCAAGTAATATCTGTAATTAAAGCCAATAACAATGTAACACCTCCCATTCAAAAATATCTGAATCTACCCATGAAAAGAGAAGGTGGGGAATTTAAGGTTATTAGGTAATGTAAGGGCTAAACCCTATCGTCACCTTTTTTGTCCAATTTTTTATTATGTGTCAAATTTCTATCTTGACTTCTTTTTGTAAAAAATAGAAAAAAACGTAATCCCTTAGTCGTGGTTGATTAGAGTTACTGACCGGTCGCTTAATTTGTTGATTTTCTGTATTTGTTTCAGCTTTAAGCGACCGGTCAGTCCCCCTGTATATGAGGCAATATAAAAAATAAAAATTTTCCTTGACTTTTATGAAACAATATTGTATTATAGGCGTAGTTGTATATACAGTATATACGATTATAACGGTCAATACGATTGTAACGGCATATAAAAGAAAGAATAACCTTTGTAAGTGGAGGTTAACTAACCTTGAAAATCATTATATCCAATTCATCACCCGATCCCATTTATGAGCAGGTGAGCAAGCAGATCAAAGCCCAGATCATCTCTGGCGATCTGGCAGAAGGCGATGCACTGCCGTCGATCAGAAAGCTGGCGATGGAATTGCAGATTAGTGTTATCACGACGAAGCGGGCTTATGAGGAGCTTGAGAAAGAGGGATTTATCGATACGGTCAGCGGCAAGGGCTGTTTTGTGGCGATGCAGAATAAAGAGCTGCTCAGGGAGAAAAAAATGAAAACAGTGGAAGATTTGTTGAGTGATGCTGTTTTTGAAGCTAAAAAACTTGGGATCAACCTAAAAGAATTGCGGGCAATGCTGGAACTTTTATATAACGAAGAGGCAGAATAATGACAAACGTACTTGAAATTCAAAAGCTCAGAAAAAACTATGGGGATTTCGTTCTTCAGAATGTATCCTTTTCTTTGCCAGAAGGTTATATCATGGGATTGATCGGACCCAATGGCGCTGGCAAAACCACGATCATCAAATTGATCATGAACCTGATTATGAAGCATGACGGCAAAATCAATATTTTTGGCAAGGATAATCTTGAACATGAGGTCGAGATTAAATCCCGAATCGGGTTTGTGTATGATAATCCCAATTATTATGATCACTTAAATTTAAAGCAGATTAAAAATATTATCCGTCCATTTTATAAGGATTGGGATGAAAAGGTCTTTGTGAATCTGGTAGATCAATTTGAACTGCCACTGAAAAAGACCCTCAAAAAATTCTCCCGTGGCATGGTCATGAAAGCTGCTATTGCGATTGCGCTATCCCATCATGCCGATTTAATTGTCATGGACGAACCGACTTCGGGTCTCGATCCAGTTTTCAGAAGGGAATTACTCGACCTCCTTTATGAGTTGCTTCAAAGTGAGAAAAAGTCGATTCTGTTTTCTACTCACATAACTTCCGATCTGGAAAGAATAGCCGATTACATCACATTTATTAATCATGGCAAGATTGTCTTTTCAAAAGCCAAAGATGAGGTGTTTGAAAATTACGCCCTGGTGAAAGGCGGGAATGATTTGTTGAATGAAGAAACCAAAGCCTGGTTTGCAGGCATTCGCAAAAGCCAGTTCGGTTTTGAGGCATTGACCGATGATGTCAACAAAATTAAAAAGAATTTTGGATCGGATGTGGTTATCGATAAGGCGAATCTTGAGGATATTATGTACTTCAGCAACCTGAGGAATAATCATGCTTAATTTGATACGAAAGGACTTCATCGCTGGCTGGATGTTCCTGATCGGTGTTGTCATCTTGATCCCCTTCAT
>CBFDBN010000594.1:0-2644 GCA_965603055.1 uncultured bacterium
TTAAATTTGCCAATTGGCAATTCCTTCTGGATGTACGACCGTCCTAATTTAACCAATTCTGCTTTTTCGTATTTCGAAAATTTACAGGGTAAGCAGTCAAAGGCTGCGCCAATTATAAGGGATTTTATCCAGGCTGGCATTATCGATGTCATGCATAGTTACGGTAACTTTGCGACGATGGCGGATTTTTCAAGGAAATTGGCAATAAAAGCAATTGAAGAACTCCAGAAATATAACCTGAAAATAAATGTGTGGACAAATCATGGGGGGATTGAAAGCATCCAGAATATTGGCGCACTTTCCTGGGGAAAAGGAGATATAGCAACACATGAAGAGAATGGCACATCTGGCGAGCTTGACTGTTATCATTCGGACCTGCTGTTAGAATATGGTGTTCGTTTTTTTTGGGATTGTCATGAATCGTTGACCAGCCTGGTTGGACAGGATTCCCCGGTTCACTTTAGCGAAGCCTATTGGCGCAGCCCGCTTTATTCAGGATTTAAATTAAAAACGAAAAGCATCATCAAGGGATATCTCTCATTTGCCGATCTGCTCTATTATAAATTAAGAAGAACGCATTTTGTCCCCTGGCAGCCGTTTGATTTTCAAAATCATTTAATTCAAATTGAAGAGCTCAGGGATGGTAATATTCTGTTCAAATTCAAACGCTATGGTCACGAGAAATTAGATTGTTCGGATCATCTTGACTTCTTGTTAAATGATAAAGTTCTGGATCACCTGTTAAAGAAAAGGGGATATTTAATTCTTTCCATTTGCCTGGGTGATTTGAAGCAAAAACAAAGCCAAACACCGTTATCGCCATACACGATTCAGAAGCTTGGCCAGGTTGCTGAGCTTTACCACACCGGCAAAATATGGATCGAAACCACCAGTCGACTGCTCAATTATAATTTCATTCATAAATATTTGAAATGGTCAGTAACAACGACTGAATCTCAGTACCAGATCAAGATCGAGAGATTAAATCCCGGTGTTCCGGCTTATGATTTGTCTTTAGATGATTTAAGCGGACTTACTTTTGTTTGTCCAGCAGACAAAGAAGTTTTGCTATTTTTTAAGGAACAAATAATTCCGGCTAAGGTTCACTTAGAAAAGGAGAAAAATAAACAAATTGTTATGATTCCAATCAAAAAGCTGGAATGGCCATTGTAATGCAGGAAAATTGATGTTCAAAGCAATTCTGCGTCTTACCAAACAATCTCTCATCTACGGTATTGGACAGGTTCTCTCTAAAGCAATCGTCATTATTCTTCTTCCGGTTCATACTAATAAATTGACGACCGATGAATATGGTATTTTCAATATTTTGCTGCTGTTTGTCGGCTTCATGGCGATCGTTTATTCCTTTGGCTTGAATACCGCATTCCTGCAATTTTTTATGATAGAACCTGACCGGGATCAAAAGAATAAATATTTTTCTACTGCTTTCATCGCCACGCTTGTCATTGTTTTTGTCCTTTCACTCTTTATTTACTCATTCAAAGCCACAATTTCTGAGCTGCTGTTTGATAGCGATCGATATCAAAATTTGATGAACCTGGTGATTGGTATTCTGATACTTGATGCGTTCATTTTACTCTCCAAAAATATTCTGCGGGCAGAAGAAAAATCAGTTCTTTATGCCTCAGTCAGCCTGGTCAATGTGGCAGTCAATTGTATTCTAAATATCAAATTTGTAGTATATGACGGAATGGGTGTGGAAGGTATTCTGCTGGCAAATCTACTGGCTTCTGCGATCACCCTTGCCCTGCTGTTGCCAATTACGATCAAGCATCTATCGCCATTTATTTCAGTGGAAATGTTGAAAAGGATGCTGAAATTTGGACTGCCATTTTTACCGTCCGCCCTTTCCATTTTCTTGATCGATTCGGTCGATCGGAAGCTGATCGAACGGTTTTTAGGTATGGAAGCTGCCGGAATCTATGGCGCCGGGTACAAAGTTTCGCTGGTCATCAAGCTCTTTATCAATGCGTTTAATGTCGCCTGGGTACCGTTTTTCTTATCCGTGGCAGATGATGAAAATGCTAAAAATATTTTTGCAAAGGTATTAACCTATTTCACCTTAATATGCAGTTTCATTTTTTTGATTTTCACCATGTTTATGGATCAGATTGTACGAATAAAATTTTGGGGCTACACCATTGTCGGGGAGGAATACTGGGGAAGCTTACAGATCGTTCCTATCGTGATTCTGGCTTATGTGTTTTATGGTTTCTATCTGAATTTTCAGGTTGGCATATTTATCAAAAAGAAGACAAAATATTTTGCCTATATCAACATCGCTGGCGCTGTTACCAATATTGCCAGCAATATGTTGCTCATCCCTGTGTTCAAGTTAATGGGAGCGGCGTACTCCACGCTGATCGCCTATTTATTAATGGCACTGTTACTTTATTTCATCATCCAGCGTATTTATCCCATTCAATATGAGTTGTTAAAATTATTAAAAATCGGTTTGATTTCTCTATTAATTTTTTTAACTTACAATTATGTTGACACTTCGTATGATAGCCTGTTTAAAATCAGCCTAATCATTGTCTATTTGCTGCTGATTTATATATTTAAAATCTTTGATTCAAAAGAAATTCACACATTCAGATTTTTGATAAAGAAGTTTTATGGC
>CBFDBN010000595.1:0-2637 GCA_965603055.1 uncultured bacterium
TTATTTTTCGCTCCCAACCTTTGCTTCCAGTTTTTTTAAAATATTCTCAAAATTTTTCAACAACGCTGAATTCAAATTATCAAGAACCGATTGTCCATTTCGATCAGATTGTCTGAATTGTTCAGAATAGGGAATAATTCCAAGCAGATCGTAATTGGGAAAAGCATCACGGATAAATTTTTCATCTTCCTGTCCATAAATTTTGTTTGCGACAAGCTGGATATTTTTCAATCCAATTTCCCCAGCCATGCGAATGACCCGATGTGCACTATCTATTGAGCGTTGTCCTGGTTCCAAAACAATGACCATTGAATCCACACCACGAGCCGTCCCACGACCCAGATGTTCAATCCCAGCTTCCATATCCATGACCAGGGCATCATCTTTGTAGAGTACCAGGTCTGTAACCAGGGCACGAATCAATGTACTTTCGGGACAGGCGCATCCAGTGCCACCTCCCTCAATCGCTCCGAGTACCAACAGCGCAATGCTATCGTGGATAGTGGCGTATTTATCGGCAATATCGGATACTTCAGGATTGAGCTTGAAAATTTGTCCGTATTGTTTAACTTTCGCTCCAGTCCGCTCTTCAATCAGTGCCACCTGGCGAGAGATGGGAACAATTGTCCGTTGCTGCTCCTCAGAAATACCAAGCGCTGCAGCTAAGTTAGCATCAGGATCAGCATCGACTGCCAGGACTTTTCGATCCTGCCTTGCCATCAGTAGTGATAGTGCTCCCGCGAGTGTCGTTTTTCCAACGCCGCCTTTGCCTGAAATTGCTATTTTCATAATCATTTATGTCAAGTTTACTTAAATTTCCCCACAGATTGAATAAGTCCCGCAGATAATTTTTTAGTCATTTTTTCATCTGTGGGTTTCTTCAATCTGTGGGGAGATCATTTCATATTTCTGCCTTTTCACGTCTCACATCTGCCATCTGCCGTCTTAAAATCTATATTTTTCCCTCATCGCTTCCGATAACGCCTGATTCATCTCAAAAACTTTTTCCGCATCTGCTGGTTCCATGGAACCTGTCCCACAGGAAGGTGTGATGATCACCTGTTCAGCAATCTGCTGTTTATCAATTCCTTTGGAAGCTAAATTGTCCATCATCCTTTCAAAATGATCCACAAGGCTATTAACTGTTTGCTCTCGGATTGCTATCGAAGTTGGCACGACGCCCCAGGCAAGCATACCACCACGATTAAGATGAGCTTTGACTGAGTCAGGATATATTGCAATTGTCTCGCCGAATTCAAAAGCATCAAAGTTGACAATATCCACGCCAGCATCGA
This sequence comes from uncultured bacterium, assembly GCA_965603055.1. Taxonomy (GTDB): domain Bacteria; phylum Zhuqueibacterota; class Zhuqueibacteria; order Thermofontimicrobiales; family Thermofontimicrobiaceae; genus CBFDBN01. The sequence continues at coordinate 1,296 of CBFDBN010000595.1, forward strand.
TCAAAATGCTCCATTCGGTATTGCCACAACAGTGGATTCCAGCCAGGGCATTATCGGAATGAATGGCTTCGATCACCTCAGTGAGATGAGCCACCACATCTTCCCTTTTGACCGACACGTAAGTCGAACTGCCAAATCCAGAGAGAATCGGCTCATCCACAAAACAGATCATTTTTTCAGCATAAGGCTGAAATTTTTGAATCTGCCAGCGGCATTTCATCGCCAATGCCTTAATAACGACGTCTCGAAATTCTTCATTATAATAAATAGCTCGCTTATTTTCATCGACAATGGTCAGCGCAAAACTGCAAGGTCCCGTGGTTTGGACTTTTACAAACGGAAATTTCTTGCCATCTGCTTTAAGACGGTCCTCAAAAGCATAAATTCCTCGTGCAAAATCTGGACTGATTGCCATGGCCGAGCAATCGCCAGTTCCTTCATCGGGATCCATCGCCATCATATAGGCCTCATAAAATTCAGCAAAGGCTTCGGAATAATCGTCTGATGTATCAATATACATGCGGCGTTTTTCCCGATCGATCACGGTGCAGGGCAATCCTTCGGAATACTGAATTTCCATCTGTTCATTCAAATCAATCTTTGGCAATTGCGGCCAGAACGGCGCTTCGGGAACACGAGAAATTGAAACATCCACAGCATGTTCAGGATTATCAAACGGCATACTGCCGATGCCTGTTGCCAGGAACTTTGGTTTAAAAGACATTTTTTTCTCCATTAAAATTTAGGCTTAAAATTCAAAGAAAGTAATAAGTGGCTTAAAAAGTTATAAGTGACTAAATTTTGAAGTGACTGAAATGTTTTTGTCTAAAAAATTTTAGCTCACTTTAGACACTTTGAACTTTTAACTGTTTCTAACTGCTTTTTTTATCGCACGAATATGCTCAGGCGTAGTGCCACAACAGCCTCCGATGATATTCGCCCCAGCGTTAATTAAATCAGGCACCAGGGCTGCCATTTGTTCAGGAGTTTCAGGGAAAATATCAACGCCATTCACATTCTTCGGCAAGCCTGCATTGGCTTGAACGAGAATCGGTTTACCAGGTTCAACTTCCCGCATCTCTTTAACGATATCAATCATTCCTTCAAAACCATTGCCACAATTGGTACCGATGATATGTGCACCCGCATCAAGAACTGCTTTGACAGCTTCCATCGGTGAAACACCCATCATCGTCCGATATTCGCCTTTAACAGTGCGTTCAAAAGTAAAGGTACATATAACTTCGCATTCTGTATTTTCTCGTGCAGCTCGACTAGCAAGAGAAGCTTCTTCCAAAGCACTCATTGTTTCGATACAAATCGCATCGGCGCCACCTTTGGC
>CBFDBN010000596.1:0-2618 GCA_965603055.1 uncultured bacterium
CGGGTTTAAGATGATCCCTTATGGCGATGCACAAGCTTTCGAAAAGGCGATCACTCCAAATACCGTTGGGTTTCTGGTTGAACCGATCCAGGGGGAAGGTGGCGTTGTAATCCCTCCCGAAGGTTTCTTGAAAAAAGTCAGAGAAATTTGTAATAATCATAATGTCCTGTTAATCGCTGATGAAATTCAAAGCGGACTGGGCAGAACCGGGAAGATGTTTGCCTGTGAACATGAAAATGTGCGCGCTGACCTGGTAACGATTGGCAAAGCATTATCCGGCGGTTTGTACCCGATTTCGGCTGTTTTAGCTTCAAAGGAAATTATGAGTGTTTTTACGCCGGGCGATCATGGCTCCACCTACGGTGGGAATCCCTTAGCCTGTGCAGTTGCCCGGGAAGCTTTGAAAGTTATTGTTGAGGAAAATCTTTGCGAGCGATCAGCCGAATTAGGTGATTATCTCATGCAGCGGCTGCAAGCAATCAAAAGTCCCCACGTCGATTTCTACCGGGGCAGGGGATTATGGATTGGTATTGTTTTGAAAGATGAAGCTGGCGGGGCACGACGTTTCTGTGAAGCTTTAATGAAAAAAGGTGTGCTCGCCAAAGAAACGCATTGGAATGTGATCCGTTTAGCCCCCCCACTGGTGATAACAAAGCAAGAAATCGATTGGGCGCTGGAACAGATTGAATCGGTTTTGAAAATGGATTAACCTGGGTGATTGGGTAACTGGGTAATTAGGTAACTTGGTAATTGGGCAACAGGGTAATTAGGAAATAACCAACGAAAGATTATTACCCAATTACCTATTTGCCGAATTACCAAATTACCCAACAGTTGTTTATTAAGCAAAAAAAATTAATAATAGTCATACAAAATTGTTATATTAAAAAGTTAGGCTGGGGTAAATATGAAAAAGTATCTCATCATTTTGGTGTTGCTGTTTATTACGTCAGCAGCGTACAGTGAAAATTACCTGCTTAATGGCGGTCAGAAATCACGCATCCAGTATAAAATGGTACAGACGGTACAGCCAAATCCAGCAATTAAAACACTCTATTTAAGTTTTGTAATCCCGGTATCCTATCAATCACCAACTTATAATCAAAAAATCGTCGACGTTAATCTCGATTTTTCTCCTCGTCCCGATAATAGAGAAGAATATGTAGACAGCCGGGGCAATAAGGTGGTGAAAGTCAGTTGGGTGAGTCCCTCGAGAACTATCTCAACCAATGTTTCGCTGGTTGCAGAAAATAAAACGATTTTGCAGCAGCTAGCGACAAACGCTGCTTTTCCACCAAGGAACATTCCAGCAGATGTCAGACCTTATCTAAATGCAACCGAACAGGTACCGGTTAATCACCCGGCTATCGCTGCTAAAGCCAGGCAAATAACTTCAGGCGCTACAACCGAATTTGATGCGGTTCAACGCATTTTAAGCTGGGTGATTGACAAAATGACTTACGTTTTAATGCCGCCCAAGTACAGTGCGTTGTATTCGTTTAACACGGGCAAAGGCAACTGCCAGAATTATTCACACCTGTCTGCAGCATTGATGCGGGCGGTGGGTATCCCGGTGAGAATCGTCAATGGGATCACTTTGAAACAACCTTATACCATTGATATGGGTAATCGAAAAATGACTCTGAAAATGGCAGAAGGTCGCCACTCATGGATTGAGGTTTTTTTCCCTGACCTGGGCTGGGTGCCTTTTGATCCGCAGCAGACCCAGTTGTTTGTCAGTAACCGCTTCATTCGGGTGGAAGTTGGAATGGATAATGAAGAGACTTCACAGGATGGCTTAATCCGATGGACCCAGGCAAGGGGAGATTTAGTCACCCCGCGTTTTGAAGAGACCATCGACGCTTCGTTTGCTATGGATAATGTCCAGCTTCTGGCAAAAAAGGAGAACTATGGACCGAAAAAATTGCTTTTGACTCCAGCAGTAAAAACATCATTCAAGCCGATTGCTATCATCAAAGAGCCGGAGCCAATACCGACAGTTACACCAGATCAGATGGATCGAATTGTTTACTCAAAGCCTTACCAGTATGGCAACCTGGAATTTCCAAAAAATGTAGACTTTTTGTCCGCCCGTGGTCCAGCGCAAAGAACGACCGGCAATAATTTTGAAATGCGCAAAAATTTCCTGGTCGAGACTGCTGAATATGTTACCGAGCAGGCGCAATACGCGCAGGTTTTTGAATTAGATCGACCGATGGATGTCAGGAAAGTTGGATTGGTTTTGCACAAGTTTGGTGGCAGCGGCTATCTCTGGCTCGAATTATTAAGGGACGAAAAGGGAGTTCCCAGCGCCGCTATTGCCACCAGTGAAATGATCTCGGTTGATGATATAAAATTCATCCCCGGCTACGATTGGGTCGATTTTGATTTCAGCAATCAATCATGCAAGCTGACCCCGGGAAAGTATTGGCTCGCGCTCGGTTTTAGCGGTAGACCGATCTTAAACTGGTTCTACTCTTATGGCAAACCAGTTGGCCCGGTGGATGGCACTCGCTTCAAGACCATACTGGATACCGAGTGGAGCAATAGTTTAAATTTTGAGTTTAATTACCGGGTTGTTGGATTTGTGGCAAAGCAGTAAAGTATCAGTGATTTTT
>CBFDBN010000597.1:0-2617 GCA_965603055.1 uncultured bacterium
CCATTAGTAGGTTTACATTAACAGGAATATCACCAATGAAAAATAATCTAAAATTTTTGCTCCTTATACTCATGCTATTTCATATTTCTTGCTCCCCAAAAATCGAAACTAAAATGGAAGCCCCGACAGTGATGGACAAATATATCATCGGTTACATCTTTCCTCAAAATAAAATTCTGAATCCTGATGAAATTGCTGTTGAAAAACTGACTCATATCAATTACGCCTTTGCGGATATCAAAGATGGGAAGATTATCGAGGGATTTGAATTTGATGCAGAAAATTTTAAAATTTTGAATGGGTTAAAATCGAAAAATCCAGGATTGAAAATTTTGATCTCGGTTGGTGGTTGGACATGGTCAGGCAATTTTTCCGATATGGCTTTGACCAAAAAAAGCAGGCCGAAATTTATTGAAAGCTCGATCAAATTTATCCAGCGACATCAGCTCGATGGTATCGATCTGGACTGGGAATATCCTGGTTTGCCAGGGATGGGAAATACACATCGGAAAGCGGACAAAAAGAATTTTACCAGGCTGTTAAAGGAATTCAGAACAAGCCTCGATGCCCTGGGAAATACCGATCAAAAAAACTACCTGCTCACCATTGCTGCGGGTGCATTTGAAGATTATCTGAATCACACCGAAATGAAAAAAGCGCAACATTATCTTGATTTTGTGAATATTATGACTTATGATTTCACCGGGGCATGGAATCCCAAAACAGGTCATCACAGCAATCTTTATTGTTCATCGTTTGATCCTGAAGGAAATTCCTGTGATAAAACTGTTTCAATGTTTATTGAACGAGGCGTACCTGCTGAAAAAATTGTACTGGGTGTTCCGTTTTATGGTCGAGGCTGGAAAAATGTAAAGAGGCAACAAAATGGATTGTACCAGGATGCCCGGGGCTTGGAAGGTGATTTTTCCTATAAAAGCCTGGTTGAAAAGTTTATTAATAAAAGTGGTTTTGTCAGACTTTGGGATGAATCCGCCAGGTCGCCTTTTCTCTGGAATGGTAACGACAGCAAATTCATCACCTATGATGATCCAGCATCGCTGAATGAGAAATGCGAATACATTAAAAAGAATGGATTGCGGGGAGTCTTGTTTTGGGAATATCATGCAGACAATAATAATGAGTTATTGAATACACTTTTTCAGAGTTTGAAGGAAGAAGGGATTAGTTCGGAATTATAATTAAGCAGAATTACTCTGAAACGGGTGCAAATCCGAAAAGTTGGTATTTTGCTGAATGTAACTTCATTATTGAAAAACTGCTGAAGCAGTTACTTTTTTTTTATCAACAAGTTAACACCACAATAAATTGTGGTGTTTATTCAATATTGTTTGAATTAACACCATGATTCATCATGGTGTTTGTAGCAGCAAATAAAGTCACTAAAACCGTTTCAACGGTTTTTACCAACTTTTGGGAATTGCTCCCCTCTGAAACTGATTCCATTCGCCACGTTAGTGCCAGGTGGAATCAGTTATTTTAATTTTAGTGCAAATTAAGGAGTTATAGTGATGCTCTATCATTTTTTTAACAAAGATTTTCTTCTACTTACTTTCTGTCTTATAGGTGTTCTCTGGTTAACTTGTAAAAATATCGATCCTGAAAATACTCAGAAAGGAACGCCGATGCATACCGAGCATAGGTTGAGCCATGTCCTCGATGGTTTTCATCTTTACTCGTACTATGCAGGCTCTATTTCTACCGCAGCAGAATTTGTCAGTTGTGGCTGTAAAAAAATTGCCCTTAGTTCACCCTTTACTGACGAGGAGCTTGCTGTCATGATTAATATTGCAAAAATCGAATCAGAAAAATATGGTATTCCAATTTATGTTGAACAGGAATTTCTCACTACCCAGCTTTTTGATACTGCAATCACAGAAGGAAAAAGTGTCATCTTCATTGCCCAGAGCCAGAAAATCCTCGATGAATATTTCGCTCTGAAAAAATTCAAACAACAAGCAATCGAACAGGGGAATCTGGCAGATGTTGAAGACGAAATTGCCTGGAAATTTGGGCGCTTGTTGAGTTATGATGATGATACCATAAAAAGGTTGTTGCAGCATTAATCATTATGATTAAATTTATTTATTCACAGAAAACATGAAAGGATCTTTAATGTACCGAGTAAAACGGATTTTCACATTTCTAATAATTTTTCTCATTCTTTTTTCTACTTTAATTTCCGCACAGGTCAAACTACCGTCAGTTATTTCCAATAATATGGTTTTGCAGCAACAGTTCGAAGCGCCCATCTGGGGCTGGGCAAAACCAGGTGAAAAAATCAGTGTCACAGCCAGTTGGGATCAGAAAGAAATCACGACCACTACTGATAGCGATGGCAAATGGATAGTTAAACTGAAAACGCCCCAGGCTGGCGGAATTCATACCATCACTATCAATGATATCGTGTTGAAAAATATTTTAATCGGCGAAGTCTGGATTTGTTCGGGACAATCCAATATGTGGTGGCCTCTGAGCCAGACTATGAATGCAGAAACAGAGATCGCTACGGCAAATTACCCTGAAATGAGACTGTTTTACGTAGCACGGCAATTTGCCGATGAGCCGAAAAAGGATTGCTATGGCAAATGGACGGAAT
>CBFDBN010000598.1:0-2616 GCA_965603055.1 uncultured bacterium
AATCTGTCCCCAGTCTCCTTTGAGCTGATATGGTCCTTGATTTCCTTCCTGTCCTAAGAAATAATTGGTGGTATATTTTCCCCGGGAAACCGCACCGGATACTGTCGCCCGGGTTTTTCCCAGCTCGACTGTACCCATAACTCCCTGCAATTTGCGATTGTAAGGACTGAATTCCGTGCCTTCATAACTGAGATAATAATCGCCCAACGTCGCCTGAAATCGATCACCCTTCAACTGAATAAACACTTTATCGATTTCCTGCAAGGTTTGTGTATTTCCTTCCGGCTGAATGGGCGTGTTTTGATCGGTCAAAGCTGCCACCACTTCCAATTTATCAGCAATCTTGCCAGAGATTTGCATCCGCAGCCCTGATTCCAGCTTCAATCCCTGGTTGGTGCCGATGCTGATTCCCCGGACAATGCTGCCGTTTTGTTTCAGCGATGAAGCGGTTTCAGGAGTGCTCCTTCTGACGGTTGGTAATTTTGTTGCAACTGGTTTCCCCGAATCCGGGGGCTGGTAAATGAGTAGTTTTCGATGGAAATAGTTACGCGGAATTTGAAGCGGGAGAAATCGATAATAAATCTGAATGATTTGACCCGGCTGAAAAGATTTTAACAGCTTGATGTTTCCTTGTGTATAATCAATGACATATTCAACATTTTGTTTTAATTGAAAACTGTCCAGCCAGACCCGTTCTGAATTTTTAATTAAAAAGCTATCTGGCAAATTATAAGTGGTAACATTAGAGTCGATTTCCATGGTGATCGTCCGCTCGAACAAGCTATATCGTTCCTGGAATTGGGAATAACCTAAATTTGTGAGCAATATTAAAATGATGAATGTAAACCAGAAGCTTTTCATAGATGTTATTTATTTTTTTATAGAACGCGGATTGAACGGATCGAACGGATTCTCACGGATTTTAATTAGTGCATGAACGAAAACTCACTTGACCGTAACGCAAGCATCTTGCTTGCCCCTAAAAATATGAAGTTAGCCCAGGGAAAATCCACAAGCCAGAGGCTTATTTTACGTTTTCGTTCAGACATTAATTAGCATAATTCGCGAAATTCGTGGTTCAAAATCAGTTTTAATCCGTTCAATCAGTTCGATCCTTGTTCTAATAATTTACTTCAATTCAAACACAAAAATTCGATTATTATCTAAAACAAAAATCCGCTGCTGAAAAGTCACCACATCAACCGGGTTTTGAAATGAGCCGATCTCATCAGAAATTTTTGACCAGGCAATTACCAACTCTCCGCCAGGTTTGAATGCCACAATTCGTTTATTTCCCTGGTCGGCAACAAATAATAATTTCAACTGACTATAAAAAATCCCCTGCGGTCCTTTTAAGAAATTGGTGCCAATTTCGGTGAGATAGTTGCCAAAATAATCGAACACAATAATTTTATTTGCCTGGCTATCTGAAACATAAATTTTATCATCCTGACTGATGGCAACCTGAACAGGCTGCAATAACCGTCCCTTTCCTTCAGCAAAATCACCAAAACTCATTTCCGGTTCACCAAAAGAATTGAGTTTTAACAGCCGGATATTTTCTCCGTCGATGATAAATAATTCCCCGTGAATTGAGCTGGCAACACTTTTGGGATAGCCAAATTGAAATTGATCTTCCCAATTTTCATTAGAATAAAATGAAGAAATATAATTTAAATCTTTATCGTATCGCTCAATGCGATGATTATTGTAATCCGCCACAAAAATATCGAGCGCAGAGCTGGCGTGGATATCGTTGGGTGAATAAAACTGCTCCTTCTCCCAGCCAAAACCACCGACTGTTTTGGTCAAATTGCCATTTTTACTGAATTTTAAAATACGGTTATTTTCAGTATCCGCCACATAAATTGAGCCAGACAAATCAACCGATAAAGCTCTTGCCTGTTTTAGCTGAATTTTGCATGTGCTATCACCGATCATGGTGTAAAGGTATATCACCTGTTTAAATTCAGCCGGCTGCTGAAATGAAGCTGATGCTGGTATCAAGATTGTGCAAAGCATTAAATAAAACGATTTCAGGCTATTCATTGTTATTAGACTCCAAATTCTTCAAACATTGGAAAAACATTATGTTTAACAAAGGTGAACACTTATTGGTTCAAAATGTTAAAATCTTTATATGATACATTGTTCCGATCAAATTAGCAATAAATTTGTATTCGAAGCCAAATCGAAAAAACTCATGAGAGAGATGAAACATTATTACGATGTTTTGGTTAGAATCAATATAAATTTGTTTCGATGTGGCGCAAATCCCAAAAGTTGGTAAAAACAGTTGAAACGGTTTTAATGAGTTTATTTGTTACAAACAAACACCATGATAAATCATGGTGCTGGTTCAAAAAACATTGAGTTAACACCACAATTTATTGTGGTGTTAATTTTAGAATAAAACAAACTGCATTCATTAAACAACATGAAATTAACCGAAAAAGAACAAGCCTTATTAGACGGAAAACACGGGATCGGCTTAAAAAAAGCCATGGAAATTTTGATGGCACTGGGCAGAATTTATGACGCTAAAGATATGGTGCCGATCATTTCAGCCCAGATTGCGGGTGTGAGTTATAAAAACATCGGTGATCCTGGATTGGA
>CBFDBN010000599.1:0-2609 GCA_965603055.1 uncultured bacterium
AAATGATAACAAATAATAATGGAATATTTGCTTTTTGAAAAACGCTGGCAAACTCGTATTGTTTACCTGAAAGCGAATTGTAAAAAGGCAGAAAAAGCTGTATTAAAAAAAGGCTGATGACAATTGCAATAAAAATATAAAGAAAGGATTCGCCAACAATCTGTCCAATAAGCCCGGGTCTTCCTACACCCAGAACTTTGCGCACCCCGACTTCACGCATACGTTTTAACGCCTGTGCTGTGGTAATATTAATGAAATTTACCGCGGCGACCAGCATGATACAAAAAGCGATAGCTAAAAATATGTAAATAAAAGCAATATCGCTGTTTGCTTTAAACTCCTGTTCCAATTTTGAATGCAGATGAATATCGACAATCGGCTGTAAGTGAAATTGAACTCGGGAAAGTATCTCTTCCCGGGAACCCATGCCTTGAAAATATTCTGCTGTAAAATCAGGTAGTTTCTCTTCGACATTCGTAATGAGATTTTTATCCTTGAGCAGTACATAATTGTACAGCGCCGCCCAACCTTTTGCCTGCCCCAATTGTTCCTGCCCGATTTCACGCAAAAAAACATAAAATGTTGGGAAGGAAACCAGGTAAGAAAAATCGAAATGAGTGTTGGACTGCAAATTCTGGACAACGGCAGTGACTTTCAGCAAATCATCAGGTTTGTTGCTGTTGCCAAAACTTAGCATTTTGCCCAACGGATTTTCATTGGGGAAAAATTTTTCAGCAGTCGATTGGGTCAGCACAATGGAGTTAACTTCGGTCAAAGCAGTTTTTGGATCACCTGATATGAACTTGAAATCAAACAGGTCAATACTGGATTGATCAGCAAAAAATCCACTGGATTCTTTGAAACGAAGTGCTGATCCATTTTTAGGGAAATAAGACAGAATTTGTGATGGGATTACAAACAGACGACTGGTCATTTCGATTTCTGGGAATGCTTGTGTCAAATATTCAGGCATCATCGGTGAGGTTGTTGCCCAATGGCGAACATTATTGCCTTCCCGCATTTCACTTGATACACGAAATATTCGGTCGGCTTTGGGAAAATGGCGATCGAAGCTCAACTCATTCTGAATATGGAATAAGATTAAAATACCGAGCGCCAGACCCAGCGAAAGTCCACTGAGATTCAGAATCGTGTCAAGTTTGTTTTTTCGCATGTTTCGTAAGGCGATTTTGAGGTAGTTTTTGAACATATCATCCCCTCTTTAATTTATTTAAAAATCTCCTTGCATTTATTAAAAATATATTTTACATTTAGACGTCTGATTGTAAAATAGGATGGCATTATCAAACGAAGACCTTATTTTCTTTCTGTCTTTCGGTCTTTATATCCCACTGGGAAAAATTACGTCATCAGTCCCTCTGTAAAAATGACTTACCAACGCTCCTACAAGGATTTAAGCGTAACTTATTGTTCACTGAACAATTTTCCTTTTTCAAATTTATCTTCTTATTCAAAAATCTAAAATCGCAAATCGTAAATCAAACATGAAATCTCTCTTTAATATTCTCCGTCACAACATGCCCATCAAACAGATGAACAACTCGTTGAGCATATTCGGCATAGGCAGGGGAATGGGTCACCATGATGATGGTCGTTCCTTCCTCGTGAAGTTTTGCCATTAAATTCATCACTTCCTCGCCGTGTGCAGAATCGAGATTCCCGGTGGGCTCATCCGCCAAAATCAATTTTGGATTGGCGACAACAGCCCTGCCAACTGCCACACGCTGCTGCTGACCACCCGAAAGTTGCTGGGGAAAATGGTTCTTGCGGTGCATGATTTGCATCCGTTCCAGCACTTCATTCACTCGTTTTTTGCGCTCAGATGAAGTATAGCCGAGATAGAGCAGCGGCAATTCAACATTTTCATAAACCGTCAATTCATCGATGAGATTAAAACTCTGGAACACAAATCCGATATTATTTTTCCGCATATTCGCCCGCTTGCGTTCGGTATATTTTGAGACCTCTTGTTCCAAAAAGAAATATTCTCCATCGGATGGATTATCCAATAAACCGAGCAGATTCAATAGCGTCGATTTACCACAGCCGGATGGTCCCATAATAGCGACGAATTCGCCCGGCTTTATTTCTAAATTAACATTATTAAGAGCCGTCGTTTCGACTTCTTCAGTAGTGTAAAGCTTCTTCAAGTTTTTAGTTTGGATCATGATTAAACTCCTCTTCCAAAATGAATTAATTGTGGATTAATCTACCTGTATTATAAGAAAGTAGACATTTGATTTCATTTGTTGCATGTATTAAATATTCAAAATCACAACTTTTTAATAATTTTTGATTTCGTGCATTTTCCAGGTATTCTTTTAGTCTATCCATTATTGAAATCGACAACTGTGTCATTTTATCAACTGAATTCTGTTTTCCGAAATTACACAATTTCATAACATTCGAAAGATTGGCAACACAACAATTCTTCATACAGATACCAATATTTACCCGCTCACTTTTCGGAAAACTGTCAGCAACCTTATAAATAAACAAAAGCAGGATACGACTTTTTTCCCACACATTGCAATTTCTGAAGTTTTCCATAATTACACCTCCTTAAAATAGCTTTCAGCCGTCAGCTA
>CBFDBN010000600.1:0-2602 GCA_965603055.1 uncultured bacterium
TCTCATGAACCAAACTTTATGGGGCAAAAATGAAAGCGGTTAAATCTCAAGTCTCAATATTTTTTTCAGTGATCATAACGTTATTGCTTTTTAATAATGCGCTTGCTGGTACGGTCTCAAAATTAAGCAATTTTTTCACATTAGATACTCGAACAGAAGAGCTTCCACCAGTAGATGGCTGGCAAATTTTAACCAACAAAGGGGATACTTATAACGAGGATTTAATTATCGATAATAATGGTAAGGTGTGGTGTTTTTATTTCCGATCTCCCGGTGCCAACCAGCCAGTATATCTAAAAATTTTCAAGTCAGATGGATATGTCTATAAGAGCGAGCAAGTTGTTGGTCATAGCTCAACTTATGCTGAAACCAAATATAATTCGTTGAGAGCGGCGGAGAACGATTCAACCGGTGATGTTTGGGTTGCAGTCCAGGGTAGTCAAGGAGGGTATTTTGTCATTTTTGATTCTACCGGCACGTTGAAACAGGATTCAACAGTAATAGACAAATCTGCTTTCTCTCCTAAAATAACCAGTGGAAGACATGGCAAAATGTGGTTTTCCTGGCATAATCAAGTTCAAGGTGGATCGGAAAGCCAGGGAAAGATTGCTTGTTATTCTGCAAATGGAGAAATTCATCTCGGTCCCAATACCATTGGACGTCATACTTATGTTTTTAACACCGATATTGCTGTTGATGATAGCAATCGCATCTGGACGGTTTTTGAAATAAACGACAACGGTGATTATGCAACTAAGTTTAGCATTCTTAATACTGATCTATCACTCTATCGTGATGGACACATTGTTTCAAATAATCCTTTACCCATAAATCCGCAAAGGCAGATTTACGCTGATGGCATCAATCAAAGTGTGTGGATTCTTGAGAAAGATACATCAATCACCAATCAGAAAGTACATCTTTACCATTTGGATGGTTCTGAAATAAACACAATTGAAAATGTTGGAGAATGTGGATTTGTAAGAAATGAAAGCAATTTTTTAGAGATACTAAGATTCAATGATCAAAACAGTGAAAATAAGATTTATGAATATAGCCAATATTTTCCACAGAATGGAAATGTTTATTCATCAAACGAAACGAAATTTGATAGCACCCATCAATTTGTCAGGAATGGTATCGCTTATAATCGGAACTATTCTAAACTTAAAGCCTATGCAGTGCAATTTGATTCGAACCAAACAAAGATCAAATTTGAACCGGTAACACCTGGCTATCCGCAAATTGCTGTAAAGTCAATCAATTTTGATACGACAAAAATATCCCCCACTTATAAAAAACAAAGGAATATTATAGTTCAAAATAATGGCAGGGCAGTTTTAGAAGTTTATGACGTAAATTCCAATGATCCACACTTTAGTGTCAGTGACACTTCTTTCAATATGCTGCCGGGTCAGTCCCACAATCTTGTTGTTGATTTCAAACCAGAAACTACTGATTCACTGGTTAAACAGATCGTGTTTGTTAGTAATGATCCGACGAATGATTCGTTAAAAGTAACTGTCAGTGGAAAAGGATATTTTCCAACGAACCCGGTCATTACTGTGGATCGAGATTCATTATTTTTTGATTCAATCATTTTAGGTAATGCACAAACCAAACGCATTTTTGTTTACAATGATGATAGTTACGAGCCGCTCAAAATTTATTCAATGACAGCCAATAATCGACAATTCTATACTCCTGACTCTGCTGGTTTCACCCTTCTTCCAAAAAAAGGGGAGTGGGTGAGTATAATATTCAAACCGATTGAAGAAGGTCTTGTCAACGGATTTTTGACAATTAATAGCAATGACACAACAAAACCTGATCTTCAAATTCATTTACATGGAACTGGAATTCGAGTAGGGACGCCGAAAATTGTGGTTAGCCCGGAATCTTTAAATTTTGGCGAGGTGGCGCTGGGGCATCAGAAATCGCTTTATATCTCAATTGAAAATAATGGGGAGTCAAATCTAGAGATTTATAATATCACTTCAGCCGATACTCAATTCACAGCAAATCGAAATAATTTTACAATACCACCTTATTCAAGATACTATGTCCTTGTAACTTACCAGGTAAAACGTTTAGGCGAGGTCAATACCAATATCACAATCAATAACTCCGATCCTTCGGCTCCAAATTACAATCTACCTATTAGCGGAACTGGTCGGCAAGCAACGCCGGCGACAATTGTGGTTTCTCACGATTCACTGAATTTTGGGCGCATTGCCATTGGAAATTCAAAAACGGCCTATTTCTGGATAAGTAATACAGGAGAAGAACCGCTGGAGGTTCAGAGCATACAATCCAGCGATAAAAGATATGTAGTTTATCAAAACGCTTTCACGGTAAATCCCGGCTATCCACAATCGGTTACGGTAAGATTTTTTCCTGATGACCCAGATACAATTAATGGGATGCTGACTATAGAGAGTACCAGCGCAACTAATGATACTTCTTATTTATACTTAACCGGCATTGGGAGAAACCTGACAGCGCCACAAATGACCATAAATCCAACACAGATTGAATTTGGGACAGTGGCAACAACGCGCAGCTTGACCCGAACTTTCACAATTCACAACAGCGGCGAACA
>CBFDBN010000601.1:0-2602 GCA_965603055.1 uncultured bacterium
TAGTTGATTTTTGTCATCAAATATATATTAATTAAAATACCACAAATAGATTATCGTAATTGCAATAATTCCAACCATAATATTCATCGGAATCCCGATCTTTAAAAAATCACTGAACTTATATCCCCCGGGTCCATAAACCATTAAATTGGTCTGGTAACCGAGCGGTGTGGCAAAACTCGCTGATGCTCCAATAGCTACGGCGATAGCGAAGGGACGGGGATCAATACTCGCCTGGGTTGCTGTCGATAGAGCAATTGGGAAAACCAAAGCGGCTGCTGCATTGTTAGTGATAATTTCAGTATAAAAACTGGTCATGAAATAGATCCCGGTTAAAAGTCCGAGAATTCCAAAAGAACCAATCATCAGAATCAGTTTTTCAGCCAGGAAATGAGCCACTCCCGAGTTGTCCAATGCCCGGGAAATACCGAAGGCTGAAGCAATAATGAGCAGCACATTCCAATGAATGCTTTTTTGCGCATCACCTCGGGATATACACCTGGAAAAGACAAGTATTACCGCAGCTAAACTGGTGGCAACAACGATTGGAACCACTTTGAATGCCATCATCATTATCATCAGGGTAAAAATTACCAGTGAAAAATAGCCGTAACCTTTTGGTTTTGAAGGAATATTTTCAGATTCCGAAACGAGATTAAAATCTTTGGAATTATACCATTTCTTGAGAAAGTCATGCCTGGCTAAGATGAGCAATGTATCGCCTGTCCGAAGCACAATATCTCCAATCTTTTTCTGAATCCGCTCGCCATTTCGATGAATGGCAATGATTACCGCATTGTAGCGGCTTCGGAAATTGCTCTCCCTCACATTTATTCCTTCCAGTGGAGAACTTGGGGAAATTACCACTTCAAAAGATTTCAGATAGTCAGAATTATAATTTTTCAAATCGAACTTTGAATCTTTCATAATAGAAAGACCCGGTGTTTTCTGCAATTCAATGATCGTTGCAGGCAGGCCGGTAAAAAACAGTCGATCTCCCAGTATTATTTTTTCATCAGGTCCAATGGGAGCCAGAATCTGTTTTTTCCGTTCAACCTGGAAAAGGAATAATCCTTTTAGGTGTCTTAAACCCGCTTGCTCAACGGTAGTTCCTAAATGTTGATAGTTGGATTCCACTTTTAATTCAACCACAAATTCTCTTGTATTCTCGCCCAATTCAATCATCGGTTCTTTTCTATCGGGTAATATGCGGTATCCCAGGGTGGAAATCAGCAGCAGCCCAATAATAGCGATTGGCAGCCCCACCTTTGTTAGTTCAAAGAACGACATCTCTCCGATGCCACTCTCAATCATCAATCCATGTACAACTAAATTGGTACTTGTCCCTATCACTGTACACAATCCACCCAAAATTGCAGCAAAAGAAAGTGGGATAAGAAATTTGGATACCGAATAATCATGCTTTTTTGCCCAGGCATGAATTGTGGGAATTAACATGGCGACAATCGGGGTATTATTAAAAAATGCTGAAAGAAAGGATACCGGGAAAAGAAAGCGAAATAATTTATTTGAAATACCTTTCTGATTGTTCCCCAGCAAAAACGAACCCAGGCGATTTAAAATGCCAGTTTGTTTTAACGCTTCAGCAACAACAAATAATACCCCAACGGTAAGCATTCCGCTGTTGGAAAAACCGACTAAAGCTTCTTTAACATCGATTACATTACCGACCGTTAGCAGTAATAATGCTGAAAAAATTGTTATTTCTGGCTCAACTATTTCTCTCACCAGAATAACTGTCATTAAAGAAAGAATGATTATCGTATACCAGAAGGAAAAATCTACCATATTGCTAAATTTGATTATTCGTAAATTCTATCATCTAAAATATGTGTGAAATTATTGCACAGGTGAAGCTGAACAGTCTGCAAATTTTTCACACGAGTGGAACACTAACAGAACTTTATTACAATCACTAATCTTGCAGAATATACTTGCAATACAGTCAATATGCAGAAATGATTAAATATGGGAAGCATTATGTTGTCTTATTAAAAACAAATAATTATCAAATTTAGTTATCAATTATTTTTATAATAAATTTAACATAGCGCGATCTAATAACAAAAGTCATGGCATTCCGATAATTTAACTGGCATAAATCTTGCAGAATATGAATTCAAATTGTCAATGAAACTGTGTGCTGAATACTCGATCCAATATCAAGAATACAGCATCGAGTATGACATTCAGTATTTAATTGTATCGGAATTTCAAAGTTTATGTAAAAAATATTACAAAAAAAGCTTACAAGGAGTAACAGAGTTAACAGAGATTCTCGGAGAAATTTTTAGAGATATTATTTGGCGTTCTTAAAACTACGTGTAAACTCCGCTTCCTCTGTTTCTCCTTGTGAGGAATTACTGAAAAAGTAACCTGCGAAATTTGCGATTGATTTTCATTAATTAATATGCGAGGCTATGTTCTAAATGTGTCTTGCAATTTTTTGAATTATAATCCAACATTTTGTCATTGTAATCAGGAACCTGGTACTATTTACAAACTAACTACGGAGGTTGATATGAAGCTTTTAAAGAGTTTGTCTTTTGGACTTTTAATTTTGTTTTTATTCAGCATGAAT
>CBFDBN010000602.1:0-2582 GCA_965603055.1 uncultured bacterium
AGGCTGAAAGAAGATATGAGGTACTAAAAGCATGGAAAATTAAGACGATACTTTTGGAAGAAATAATTAAAAAGTACAAATAGAATGAAAGCAAAACAAGAAAATTTGAATAGCAAGCAAATAATACAGAAATGGATTTTGGAGCACGTTTGAAAAAATCATGTTTATCCAGATTATCCTGTTCATCCTGTCAAAAATAGAGCAATTTACCCATCGGTTTTAGTGGAGGAAATAAATGCAGAGAAGGGATTTCATAAAAATATTAGGTCTGGCTTCAGGCGCTGCGGTTATGGAATCATGTGGGGCGAAGAAAGGGGCGGAAAAGCTGATTCCCCATGTCATTCCACCTGAAATTGAAATTGTTCCTGGTCAGGCGATATATTTTAATACCACCTGTACCGAATGCCCTGCGGGATGCGGTGTTTCGGCAAAGGTCGTTGAAAAACAAATTCACAACAAGCTCGGCAGGTTCCCGATCAAATTGGAAGGGACGGAAGGACATCCAATCAACGATGGCAAATTGTGCATTCGGGGACAGTCATCGCTTTATCGTTTATATCACCCCGATCGTTTGAAACATCCCATGATACGGGATGAAGAAGGAAATTTGCAAAAGTGTTCATGGGAGGAAGCGTACGAAAAGATCATCGAAACGCAGGGAAATTCATCAAAACGGCATGTCTATTTATCCAGTCGCACCAGCGGAGCGCTATCCAATTTGATTGATCTCTTTTGTGAAAAAACGAATGTCAATCGCCTGCCCGAATTTGAAATTTTTTCTTATGCCAATTTAAGAGAAGCCAATAATATTGTTTTCAACCAGAATACCATTCCTTCTTATCAAATCGAAAACGCAGATTTTCTTCTGACCATTGGCGCCGATATTTTTGAAACCTTTGCCAGCTCTGTCTCTCATGCAGTACAATTTGGTCGAGCCAGGAAAAAAGATGATTTTAAATGGTTCCATATCGAGCCCCATGTTTCCCTGACTGGTCTGAAATCTGACAAGAGGTTTGTTATCAATCCTGAGAGCGAATTGTATCTGCTGCTTTTCATTCTCAAAAATTTGAAGAGCCAGAATCGACTTGGCTATATTGCGGGACTTATTCCTCAAATTGATAATGAAATTACTGCTGAAAAAACAGGTCTTGGAATTGAAAAACTAAATGAGATAGCTGAACAGTTCAACGCAGCCAACAGCCCACTACTTATTGTTGGAGGTATTTCAACAGGGCATAAATGGGGATTGCAAACCGCTGTAATTGCTGGGCTAATTCAATATGCCACGGGAATGACAAATTCAGTGATCGATTTTTCAAGAGCAGAAAATTATGAAAAGGTCGGATCGTTTAAAGACCTGTCAAATTTTGCCATGCAGTTGCAAAGTGAAAGAATTGGCGTCGCCTTTATTTCAAAGACCGATCCCATCGAGAAACATCCGTTCGCTTTTTATCTCAAAGAAAATTTGAAAAAAGCAGATCTCCTTATTTGTCTATCCGATTTTATGCCCAATATGGAACAGGACTATGATGTCATCCTGCCGATTTCCCATTCACTCGAATCGTGGGGGGATGCGCAATCAAAAACTGGGATCACGAACATCATCCAGCCTGTTTTAGAACCCCTGCACGATACTTTATCCGAGGGCGATATTTTGCTTCAACTGATCAAGGCAAATGCGGGTGAGGAAATAGCGCCGAGTTACCAGGATTTTGTTTTCTCGCAATGGAAGAAAAATTGGGATGACAACCAGATCGATGGATTTCTCGAAAAGGGTTTTTTTGAACAATCGAAGACAGGTCAAAGCATCACTTTAAACTCCAGGGCTGTTTTTTCATATTTACAGAATTTGGAAATTCCAGCAAATTTACCAGCAACTGTTCTTTTGGCGACTCCTTCAATAAAATTTTATGATGGTCGAAGCGGGAATTTAGAATTGTTACAGGAAATTCCTGATCCGCTAACGACCATTACGCATGACAAATGGGTTTCGATTGCTGAGAAAACTGCCGAAGAAAAGCATATAAAAGATAGTGACATGGTTTCCGTCTATTCGGGCAAAAATAAAGTGGCTGAGTTGCCAGCGAAAATACAGCCGATGCTCTCAGAAAAAGTAGTAATGGTTCAGCGGGATATGCTGGATACCTTTGCGCTGGCAGTCGATGAGCAAACGGGCGAAAGTCTATGTTACCTGAATGATATTCGGATTAAAAAATCAGGCTCAGAATTCAGGCTGGCAATTCTCTCTGGATCGTTATCACAACGAGGTCGGGGAGTGATACCGCATCCGAATCACAAAGCGCATCATCACGAACGACACAGCCTTTATCCCGAATACGAACATCCTGATTACCGCTGGGCAATGGCAATCGATCTCGATCTCTGTATCGGCTGCGGTGCTTGTGTGGCAGCATGTCACATCGAAAATAATGTAACAACTGTTGGCAAAGCAGAGCATCTCAAGGGAAGGGAAATGTCCTGGATTCGAATTGAGCCGTATTATGACGAACATGAAGGCGTCCACTTTTTGCCCATGCTGTGTCAGCATTGTGATTATGGGCCATGTGAAGCGGTCTGTCCTG
>CBFDBN010000603.1:0-2581 GCA_965603055.1 uncultured bacterium
GATCTTTTTATTGCTATCAGTCATTGTTAATTGCGTTCTATTATTATCAAGGATACTCATTTTCCCTCCGTTACTTTGAATGAAAAGATTTACTTTAGTTTCACAATTTTGTTGTCCTCGGATAGTATTTTACCCCAGGTTATTTAAGAATTAATAATTAGTAACCTTTTGTTAAATCAATGATTATGATGGGACATAAAATGCCTTATTGCAATGGAATTTCATAAGATGAAGACCACGAATCCCGAAACCCAAATCCCGATTCTCGTTTTTTTATGATTTACGTCTAATCTGCTAAACTGTGTCTTTTTACTCGTTCAGCCTTATTTTGTTGATTGGTATCTATTGTTCGTTATTTGTTGTTCTATTTTTATTTAGCCATTTCATTTCCAAGTTTATCATGGAGTTTTTTCAATCGTTTTTTAATATCATCAAAATTATCAATTGCATTTTCTAATTCATCATCTTTATTCCGCTTTTTACTTTGAGCCAATGCAAGTGTTGTCAGTTCATAAGCTTTATCCAATTGATTTTGGGCATTTAATGCTTCAGCAATCCAGTATTTGCATTCGACCTGGTAGCCAACTGATTGGTATGGCTGTGCAACGATACGGTTTAGAATTTTCTGATAAATATCCTGTACTTCCAACCATCTTTCAAAATGAACCATTAAACGGCCGCGCATATAAAGCGACCCTAAAGTAGGAGGATCACTCAGTTTAATTGCTGTATCATTGAGCGCCAATGCTTTATCATAATCACCATTATCAAAATAGGCAATAACTAATCCATGAGTAGTTTCCCAGGGACAATAACGCCCATGAGCAATAGCAAACTGTAGTTGATCTAAACCAAGCTTTCGCTTATCTTTCATCCAAAACGCGATAGTTCTGACGAATTTAGATTTTGCTGTACGCCAATAATAGTAACTCCCCAGAGCATAGTAACAATCATAAAGGTTCGGCATTTTTTCTAAAGCATTTTTGAAATTGTTAATTCCTTTGATTCCAGCGAAATAAGCGGCAATCCAATTATGTTGTCTAAAACGGTGTAAGGCTTTATAACCGTAAGCTGCTCCAACGTAAAAGTTAATCCAGGGATCATTATTTTTCTCTAACATTTTGTTGCCTTTATCAATGGCAATTTCTGCATTTTCATATAACTCGTTTCGAAATTTATTAACACGAAAATCAAGCATCCAATTTTGATATGTAGCAGCCTTGTAAAAGTTAGGAGCAGGATGATCGGGAAAGATTTGTTGTAGACTGTCAAAAATGACCAGTGCCTCATGGTAGCGACCATTATAAACATGGTTGAGACCTCTGGTCAATACTTTATGAAATGTATGATTAATCGGGGCTTTTTCGCCTGGTTGAACCATCGGAAGCTGATTATTTTCCTGAGGCATGAAATAAAAAGATAAGAAAGTAATAAATAATAATTGTATTTTCATAAGTTAATCCCAAAAAAGATGCACAAATTTTTGGATTAGCCCATACTTCATTCCATGTTCTTACTTAAAATATCAACAACTAAGAAAATATTTTCGATTTTGGATAATAATATATACTAAAGTTGAATTAGTTTTCGGATTACGATGCTTCGACATTAGCTAAGGCCGAAGCATCGTTCAAAATCAAAATCCAATATCCAGCGACAAAGATAACCTATTTATCTACTTTTCAATTTCAAAATAATGACTTCCACCAGGATTATAAATCATCTTCAAATGTCCTGGTAGGATACTCACCTCAAAACGTGAGTTAAAATACATCTCCCCATCGAGATGAGCCGGGACTTCGCAATCAAATTCAAAGAGGATTTTATCGGTTGAAAAATAGTCTACCACTTCATCTTCGGTGTGCTTCTGTTTCATAACTCGTAAGAGTTCTTTTATCCTTCCTGGCAAAGAAAGCTGAGAAATCATGCAGATATCGAGCAAGCCATCATTGGCTATGGCTTTGGGGGTGAGTTGAAATCCGCCTGCCAGCCTGCGGCCATTAGCAATGGTATTTAAAAATGTTTTTGTCGTTTTATCCTGGTCGCCATGAGTGACTCGCATGTCTCGTTCTTTATAGGTGACCAGCGTTTTCAAAATATGTTTCCAATACTTTGATTTTCCGCCGCCTTTTACTTCACGACTATTTTCCGCTTCATAATTTTCAAAAGCCACCTGCGCATCATAACCCAATCCCATGCCATTGATGAAATATCGATCATTACATTTGCCGACATCCATCTGAATAGTATTTTCCTCAAATAAAATCTCCCAGTCTTTTTCGGTGAAATGCTCAGAGAAGCCCAGAATCGTAATAAAATCGTTACCCGTTCCTGCTGAAATTGCGCCAAAAGTAACATTTTTTTTACCAACCAGTGCCTGAACAATCTCGCTAAAAGTACCATCTCCACCGACACCAATAACATGGTCAAATCCTTTTTGAACAAAATCATTGGCGATTTCGGTAGCGTGTCCTCGATGTTCAGTGAGAACCAATTCGGCATCAATATGATATTTATTGATCATTTCCTTGACAGTATCCGTGTAACTTCCAGCCAATCCATTGCCTGCAACAGGATTAAT
>CBFDBN010000604.1:0-2572 GCA_965603055.1 uncultured bacterium
TTCAGCCATAAACATGGGTTCGTAATCGAGTTCTTTGGAAAGTCGTATTTCGTTTTCAATATCATCTTTGGTAACGGGGAGATTTAAATATTTGAGCGTCTGCTGTATCACATCTGGGTTGGGTAAAAAGGGTGAAATAACGGGACGCTGATTATTGTGATGACGAACATAAGAAAGGAAGCTTTGGCGTGGTGTTGAGTTCATTTGATTCTTACTAATATTCATATTACAAAAATTATTTTATACGGGAGAAACTTTATGCAGAAAGTCCTAATTTATCTTTTAATATCGGTCTTAAAAATTTCATAGCTTGTATGGCATATTTTGCTTGCTCACGAGTCGCGGCTTCTCCAGGATAGCGGTATTTAACAGCAAACTGGGTTAGATAAGCTAATAACTCCCTATCTAATTCAAACTCGGGAACTTTGGGCAAGCATAGTTCCAGAAGAGCTAACAAATCATGGATTTTTTCAAAGCGTATATTATGTTTTTGAAGAATGGCTTTTAAGTATTTTTCTACGCATTGTTGAGCGTGAAATCCCGCTGCATCATAATTTGGATTTTTTCGTGCTCGATATTCTCTTAGGGCACTATGGAAATCTCCCTCCGCTTTATTTGCCCACTCGTTTATGAGTTCGCTCATATAATACCTTTCCATTTTCAATTATGTCATTCAGAAAAAAATCTCCTGCAATTAATCGATTATTAATTTCATCGGGAGTTTTTACAATAATGTCGATTGGAAATGTATGCTTCAACGCAAGGGATACTTCAATGCTTTTTTCCCATGATGGTTTGGTGGAATTCATAATAATTAACAGATCTACATCACTTGGGGGGGCTGGATTGCCAGAAACGTAGGAGCCAAATAATATGATCTTTTCTGGATCAAATTTTTGGACAATTTGTTGAACCTTCATATAAATTTCTTCATCTGTTGCACAACGTTGTCCTGTTATTATTTCTAACTCTGACATTATGAGTAGTTCCTTCTTAAAATTTGTACATAAAATTTTTCAAGTGTTAAAAATATAATGACTTTAATTAAAGTTTAGTATGCTACAAGTTTCTATGCGTAATCCAGAAAAATGTTTCGATTGGTCGAAAGTATCTTACCCTTCAGCAATAATCCGATCCACAACCATTTGTCGAAACTCAGGTGACAGACTGCCAAAATAGGCACTAAAACCAGTCACCCGAACCACCAGATCAGGATATTTGCTTGGATCTTTGTGGGCTTCTAAAATCTTCTTTTTATCAACGATGTTCATATTGATCTGCGTGCCACCCATTTTAAAATGGGTTTGAATCAAGCTGACCACTTTTTCGATGTTCTCCGTATCCATGGCAAAACCTGGATCGAATTCGATCTGCATAGGCGCTGTATTGCCAAAACCTGGCTGAACAGATGCCACAGTGAGCGCGAGGGCAGATGGCGCTCCATCCTTTCGGAAGCCAGGATCGGGATTCGGTCCGTGGGAAATTGGTGCTTTGGCATGGCGTCCATTGGGTGTAGCGCCGACATCAAGTCCAAATAAAATTGTGGCGGCCCAGGAAAAAATACCTGGGATTAAATTATAACCGTTGGGAGTTGGTTTTTCTTTTACCAATCGGGTGAAAGTCTGTGCAATTTTCAGTCCGAAATCATCGGCACGGGAACCGCCGCTGCCATAGCGAGAAATATTTCTCATCATCAGTCGGGCTTTCTCTCCTTCTGCGTCAGCCCAATCAGTGTCGAGAAGATGCATTATTTCATTCCAATTTAATCGCTTTTCTTGTTCGATACGTTGTTCCAGTGCAGCGAAAGAATCGGCAACCGTGGCTAAACCGGCGCCATCAATGCACAGGTTATAAAACTCAACGCCGCCATGAGAAGCATCCCGACCCTTTTCAATTGGACCGTGACACAATAAATCAAGATGAAGCTCGGGAAATACCTGCCACATGTGATCGATATGGAAATCGAGACTTTTTCTAATTGTATCAATTGCCTGTCCGAGATGCCATTCATACTTTTGCCATAAAATATCTACGCTGGGTTTTATCGTTTTATCTGCCATCATATCTTTCAATGCCACTTCAAATACTGCCGCCAGGTTAACTTTAACGCAATCGTTCACCGTGTATTCCCTGCCCGGGAGGGCGCACCAGTGACAGCCAGAATATGCCCGTTCGTAGCCCAACTCAATCGGATAGTTATTTCTGGAGAAGCCCTCACTTGTTCGATCTACCCCAAGGAATTTAGGAATCCCGGTTTTATCTTGAAACATAATTTCAACACCACGACGTACCAAATTGGGATCGACATTTTCACCAACAGCCACCCCGACATTGACAGGAATTTTCAGCCAATGAGCAACTTCAAGAACAAGATAAGAAAGCGGGTTAGTCGTATCATTGCCATCTTTATCGTACCCGCCGAGCTGCGTATAGCTGGTATCCTGAATGAAATGACAGGCGAGATGAAAGATTGCGTCTTCGTCTGTTAAAATACTAGCCTTTGTATCTCGCATATAATATGGATATAAAAACTGATCGATGCGTCCCAGCGAACCACCCATGTTGTACATTT
>CBFDBN010000605.1:0-2569 GCA_965603055.1 uncultured bacterium
AATAAAGTTAATCAATGATCTTTACGTTTTAAATTCCAATTTTTCGATATGGAACCTCATCTCATCGCTTTCTTCAATGCTATGGGTTTCCTTATTTTTTCGCGGACTTTCATGTTCAGAACTTCAACAAAAATCGAAAATGCCATCGCAAAATAGATATATCCCTTGGGAATATGAAATTCCAATCCTTCAGCCACAAGGGTAACACCGATCAAAATCAAAAAACTGAGCGCCAGCATTTTAACAGTGGGGTGGGTATCCACGAAATTACCGATCGCATTAGCTGATAACATCATAACACCAATAGCTATGACGATCGCTAATATCATAACTGCCAGGTGTTCAGCCATTCCTACGGCTGTAATCACTGAATCAAGCGAAAAAATAATATCGAGTACCATAACCTGGAATAACACACTGAAAAAAGTAGCATGGACAGTTTTTTTTGACTCATCCTTTTCCATTCCCTCCAGGCTGTGATGAATTTCAAGGGTGCTTTTTCCAAATAAAAATAGTCCGCCCACAATCAGAATAATATCCCTGCCAGAAAAAGCCTCATGAAACACCGAAAACAGCGGCTTGGTTAGTGTCATCACCCATTTCAATGATAGCAACAATAAAATTCGGCTGATCATTGCCAGGGCCAGTCCAATGACTCTGCCTTTATTCCGTTGATTTTCAGGCAGACGTGAGACCAGAATTGAGATAAAAACAATGTTGTCTATTCCGAGGACGATTTCGAGAGCGGTAAGCGTTGCCAGGGCGATCCAGGCTTCGGGTTGGCTTAGCCATTCCATTCATTTCTCCTATAATAATTTTAATTTAGAGTTCTGCAAAATAGGAAAAAATGTCATTTCGAGCGGAGCGAGAAATCTGGTTAACAAATAGATATTATTAAACATACAGATTTCTCACTCCACTCCGTTCCGTTCGAAATGACACTGAAATCTCAATTTTGCAGAAGTCTAAATTTTAATTGTCAATTCAGAATTGACAATTAACAATTAAGTTAATACCTCAATACACTCCTCCTTCCCCCACGCTTCTCATATTTCAAATCTCGAAGCTGCGGCGCTTTAACATTGATGCGCAGGTAATACGAATTTCCGCCAATGCCCGAGGGACGCCAGATCAGCCGCGCCTCCCAGCAGTGCATATTTCGATAAATGGTAAACGAGTGATTGACAATCTGCTTTTTTTCCAGATCCAGATGAGCCGAGTAATTAATTTTCCAATTTTTGGTCAGTTGAACTTCTGCTCCAGAAATATCCATATAATAATTTTTAGTCGGATTTGCTGGATTAAATTTGTTCAGGGAGAAACTGAATGAAAGCGACATCCGCCAGGGAATA
This sequence comes from uncultured bacterium, assembly GCA_965603055.1. GTDB lineage: Bacteria > Zhuqueibacterota > Zhuqueibacteria > Thermofontimicrobiales > Thermofontimicrobiaceae > CBFDBN01. The sequence continues at coordinate 1,353 of CBFDBN010000605.1, forward strand.
TCCAACCCGGAAAAGCGGTCATTCACTTCAAACCGATTGCCACCTGGCTCATAAAGCCGATCCAGGTATTCCTGCTCAGAGACTTCATCCCCGGTTACCTCGTCACGAAATACCTGCCCTTCGGTTTCAGGCGTTTTTTCTTTAACTTCAGACTTTTTTCGCCCCTGCAAGGAAAGCCGTGCGCCGACGCGAAAATTGGTTAATCTAAAAATCTTCCCTTTGGTCCAGGCATCTTTGTCCATCAATAACAATTGATTTACGCGTTGATTTTGTTCGTTATCATATTTGTAAAAATCATGTGTGGCGCTCATACTGATGTTGAAATTTCGAGTTGGGGACGCTTGAAAAGAAGTGGAAAGATTGGAAAATTTATATTGTTCAGCTTCAAAATTATAAGCAGAGCTAAAATTGATAGTAAACAGGTCAATCTTTTTCTCTTTTTCACCATCGAGAGTTTTCATCTGGAAAAGATTTCCCACGCTGAATGAAATATTTCGCCGGGATCCACTGGGGACATTGTCCAAAATTCTCTCTTCTTTAATCTCCTTTCCCATGGTGTCAATAAATGTATCGACATATCCCCACTTCGGATCAGAAAAATCAGGCTGGTAGCTGAAAGAAACACTGGGTGAAACTACGTGTCGAATCGCTTGAATATTTCCGATTCTCGGCGCAAACATGCCGTAAATTTTTGTTGAAGAGCTTAAGCTATAAGAAAATGTTCGCTTCGCAGCAAATCCCTGCACCGTATCTTTTTCAACAGTGTTAGTTTCAGGATTGAATTGATTTTTTAAGTAACGGTCGTACCACTTTTCTTCGTATCGAACTGATTGACCCAGAGTGAGCCAGCCAAAAATTTTCTTTGGGGTGTTCATGCTCAGACTGGCATTATGATTGATGTATCGAGTTGTCCGTTCCGGATAGCTGCTTCCATCCGGGTATTTACCGCCCCGGGTGGTACTATTTTGCAGGCTTGAATTATAAGAAAAATAAATTGACTCATACCAGGCAGGTTGGTCTTTTGAGCTTCGTGATGATGAAAAAGATCGGGAGCTGGAACTGGTTTTTGATTTGCCAAATAATGGTCGCTGGCTCATTGAAAATCGAACTTGAGGAAATGTCTGGGAAATCTGCCCGGTCTCAACATCTCGTTCTTGTGATAAATTTCCGCTCAAACTCAGCCTTTTTTCGGGCCAGTTCTTCGAAAAGGTTGCATC
>CBFDBN010000606.1:0-2567 GCA_965603055.1 uncultured bacterium
TCGCCCCGAAGCAGTGCTTTCCTGAGCTCATCTGTCCCGGCAGCTTTATCAAAACTGGAGACCCGGGGGGTGTCAAAAATTTTCTGATCAGGATGGAGCTTACAAATAGCAGCCAGAATGTGTACCTGTGTCGCTAATGGTGTGAATGTTTTTGTATCTGTGATATGAATCTGGACACCGCCACATTGCTTTCTAACGTAGTCATATTTACCGGGATGATAAAAAGGAATAAAAAATGTCGGTCGAAAATAAACACCCGGCAAATTTTTGGAATTCAGCTCATTGGCGAGCTGTTCACCATTCATCCAGGGAGCGCCAAGCAATTCGAACGGCATTGCAGTCCCAACGCCTTCGGAGATGGTTCCCAATTCACCGATAAAACAGATCGATGCATAAGGAAAAACAGTCTCGGCATGAGGGATATTGGGTGATGTTGGCACCCAAAACAATCCAGTATCTTCAAAGGGCATCTCACGCTTCCAGCCGTCCATTGGCACAACAATCAAATCGCAGTTAATATTAAATTCTTTATTAAATAGTTTCGCCAATTCGCCTACGGTCATGCCATAAATATAAGGGATAGGATATAAACCAATAAAGGAACTGAATTTCGGATCAAGCACATTTCCTTCAACTCGATTTCCTCCCAGGGGATTGGGACGATCCAATACAATAAACTGGATACCAGCATCTCGCGCGGCTTCCATCGCGTAAGCCATGGTGTAAATGTAAGTATAGCCGCGTGCCCCGATGTCCTGAATATCATAAACCAGAACCTGGATGTTTTTTAACATCTCAGCAGTTGGACGACGAGTTTTACCATACAGGCTGTAAACAGTGATTCCAGTTTTTTTATCGACAAAATTCGAAATATATTGGCCAGCTTCAATATCACCTCTCACCCCATGTTCGGGACCAAATAAGGCAACCAACTCTACCTCTGGCAATTCATTTAGTGCGTCAATAGTAGATTTGAGTGTACCGGTGAATCCCGTTTGGTTGGTGATTAAGCCGATTCGTTTTCCTTTGATTAAATCGATTTGTTTTTCTAATAGAACATCAATTCCTGGCTTAACGATTACATTTGAGTTTTCCATAGAATTCTCTCTACATGATAAACTTTGAATAAAAAGGATAAACAAGCCAATCCACACAATCATTACTTTTTTCATTTGTTCCTCATTTTGTTTGAGTCAATTTTTTTATCGGATAGTTTTTTACTCCAGGTTATTTAAGAATTCACGATTAGTAATTTTTTGGTAAATCAATAATTATGATGGGAAAAAATGCCTTATTGCGATAAATTTCACAAGATGAAGACCTCGAATCCCGAAACCCAAATCCCGATTCTCGTTTTTTTATTCCAGACGTATTATTAACCTAACTGATACTTTTTTAGTTCTTTTTATGAACACGAAGTCGCAAACAAGATGTTTGCGTTACAGTTGTTTTTCATCTTTTGCTCAATTTGTTGAAAAAGTGTGGTTGCTAATCGTTGGCGTCTTCTTTTTGCATCGGTTGCAAAAATCTTAATCCATCCCGTTTTTTGATCGCTCTCTATCGTCCTGATTATTCCCTGCATGAAACTTAAAATATCACCTTGATCTTCAACGTACAAAGTCAATTCTGGATCGAAATCAGGATCGCCAAAGGTTTTTTTTTCAAAATTTCCAGAGTGATCGGATCATGGATTAAATTGTTATTCCAGAAACGAACAAATTTATTTAATTGACCGGGTGAATTTAGCTTTTCGATTGAGATCATTATGATTTTACAGGGGATTTTTGTTTGTATTCAAAGTGACCGTCATCCGTCTACTGACCATATACGTCAACTTAGCGATCTCTGCGTTTAAGTTCGTACTGATAATTTGTAGGCAAATCCTGAAAATTATATAACATTTCTTAAGTTGACGCTAATTGTCAAGTAAAGGATGATGGTCACTTCGAATTAATCAGAAGATTTTGTCGCTTTTTTTGCCACCTTTAACCTGTTTTCAGCACGGAACCAGGCGTCTTTGGCTCGTTCAATATCGGTACCGGGTACTTTTTCTGTTATCCTTCTCTTAGCCCGTTCCTTCGCGTAGATCGCCCGTTCCACATCGATCTGGGTCGCTTCTTCGGCGGTCTCAACCAGAACAGTGGTTTTGCTTGGTAAAACTTCCACCGTCCCGCCACTGGTCGCAAAATATTTGGTCTCGCTTTCCAGATCGACTTTGATCTCACCGATTTTTAACGATGTCACCAACGGCGCATGGTTCGCCATAATCCCGATATACCCTTCGGTACCAGGCAAACGGATATGTTTAACCGTGTGCTGGTAGATTATTTTAAAAGGCGTAATGATTTCTAAGTCAAAGAATTTTTTTTCCATGTTCTACTATTTTATTAGTCGAATTTAATTCAAATGTTTGTCAGTTTTCAGTTATCAATCTTCAGTCTACAGCCTTCAGTCTATAGTCTTCAGTGGGAAGTGAACAAATTCTTGATGAAAATACTGATAACCTAATCCTCTAATTAGTGCATGAACGAAAACTCACTTTTTTGTCATTTCGACCGAAAGGAGAA
>CBFDBN010000607.1:0-2567 GCA_965603055.1 uncultured bacterium
ATTCCAATTTGATTGTTTTGAATTCAGCCAGAGAGAGCTCAGGAAAGAAAGTATCCCCTTCGATCTCTTGCTGAATTGTCGTTAAATAAACCCGATCAACAATCGGCAGGGCTAACTGAAATATTTGTCCACCTCCAATAACAAAGGCTTTGGTTTCCCCGGTTGGACAGTTTTTCAACGCTTGTTTCAAACTATCAAAGACAATACAACCGGGAGCTTGATATTTTTTCTGTCGAGTGATGACGATATTGGTGCGTCCTGTGAGTGGTTTGCCAATCGATTCATAAGTTTTTCTGCCCATAATTATTGTATGCCCCAACGTGATTTTTTTAAATCTTTTCTGCTCACCGGGAATATGCCAGGGGATCCGGTTATTTTTGCCAATCACTCGATTGAGCGACATGGCAGCGATAATGGAAATGAGTTTGATTTCAGATTTTAGATTTCGGAATTTGGAATTCAAAAACTTAATTCCTGTATAATGAATTCATGGAATTATTTATTTGATTCGGTCTGATCATAATTTTCCTCTTTCTGGACTTTTGACAGCTTGATTCCTTCCTTCCAGGCTAATACAAACCCAACCAGAAATACTGGAAAGAAATTCATGGCATGAACCACAATAGCGTAAGTCAAGCCAATCGCTCTTGGCACATGGAACAGTTGCAACGAAAACTGGCAGAGCCAATGATAGGTACCAATATAACCGGGCGAAGATGGCACGACAACGCTAATGGTTGTGATCACCAACATTACCAGACCGGTCGTAATCCCAAGATTATAATCGGCAGCCAGGTTGAAAGTATAAAAATTGATGTACATAACAAACCAGTAACCGAGCCAGATCAAAATCGATAGAAGGAAGATAATAATATAATCAAATTTTGATTTCATCGGTTTCAAGCCATCAATGAATGAGCGGCTTAGCTTTTCAACTTTTTCCGTTATCGATTGAGGGAAAGGTTTCATCAGCGTGTGTAGGAAACTCAGGGTTGCTTCGGTATATCGTTTCATCAGAACAAGAAAAATAAAAAGTCCGATGGCAAAACCGAACATAATATAGCCACTCTTTTTTACCCAATTGGGAAATGGGTAAATCACCAATGTAACAGCCAGAATCAAAACAATGGATAGGATGTCGACAATGCGTTCGACAACAATTGTTGCTAATGCAGATGAGACTGGAATATTTCTTTTTTTCCCGACAACATAAGCGCGTAAAAATTCACCCAGGTGTGCGGGTAAAATCGTATTCGCTGCATAGCCGATCAATAGTGCAGAAAACAGATTTCCAACTGGAATTTTCCTGATAGGATTCATTAGAAACTGCCACCGAACGCTTCTCAGCCAGTGACTGGCAAAAATGATAATAATTGAAGGAATCAACAGCCAGTAGTTTGCCACCGAAAACGCCTGCTTCATCTGCTGAAAATCCAGTTGCCGAAATGCCAAAAATAAAAAACCGATGCTGATTAATAATCCGATGATAATTTTGAAAGTGTTACCAAGCTTCTTCATACCCGTCTCCCATGTTACCCGATCCATTTTCGTATTATTTGTACACTCTGTTCAATATAATCGATGAACTTAGCGGGATCATCGATTCGATGCGGTACAAGCTCCAGGTTCAAAATTCCCTGGTAGTTATGTTGTATTAATAATTGAATATTTTTTTCAACGGAAACCTGCCCCATTCCCAGGGGAAGATGTGTTTTTTGATAAAGACAGTCATGGACATGACAGTGAATCACTCTTTCCAGAAATTCAGGCGGGGGAAATTGTTCCTGCAATCTCCGATGGTACATAGCATGAGCATGTCCAAAGTCCCAGCAGATTCCCAGGTTATCATTTTTAAAAGTTGATAAAATATCCAAAATTTCTCCGTAGCTATCACCAACATGCGTCTTTCCGCTGTCTGCTCGATTGCGGAGAATTTCCAATGCGAATTGGACTGAAAAATCTTCATCCGAGTCCAAAATTTGCCTTAAGTAATTTACCGTCTGGGTAAACGTTTCCGATCTTGGTTGTGTTGTTGAATTTAGTGGATGAACAACCCATAACGGTGATAAATTGAATTCCTGGTTTAAAAACTTTGTGATAACAGATAAATTTACCAATTGTTGATTCAAGTCTTCAGGATAGCGAAACCTCCCTGGTGCATGAAATGTAACATGGAAATCCTGTTGAATCAATTTTTCGATCGCTTTGAAAAGCTGTTGAAAATCTACATTTTCAGTGAGTTTAAGTTCGATGCTCTTGATTCCAATTTCTTTGAATTTATTCAAAGCCTGATCAACATTGGGAATGGCACGTTGCCAAACTCCAGGTTTGTTAGGATCGGCAAACCCGGAAATGACCTGCCAGAAAAAAGAGAATCCAATTCGCACGTCTCTCTCCATTAGATATTCCAATGAATATTTTATCTTTTAATCGCAGCAATTTCTTTCATAATTCGTTATTCGACATTCATCATTATTTAAAATTCAAAATTCGTTTTCAACCATAACCGCTCTAACTCTACTTAGTCAGATTAATATAACAAATGTCATTCCGACCGAAGGGAGGAA
>CBFDBN010000608.1:0-2561 GCA_965603055.1 uncultured bacterium
AATCAACGAGGAGACCGGATTGCTTTTGAAAGTTCATACCAGCAATTATAAAATTATCGGTTTCGTTTCAGAAGTTTCGCTGGAACAATTGGTCCAATTGGGAAAAAAATACAACGTGCCGGTCATGCATGACCTGGGCAGCGGAATGTTGTTTGATCTTAGCAGATATGGACTGCCCAAAGAGCCAGTAGTGAGTGAGAGTATTCGCATCGGGGCTGACGTGGTATCATTTAGTGGAGACAAGTTATTGGGAGGACCACAAGCTGGAATCATTGTGGGCAAAAAGCAATACATCGACCAGATCAAAAAGAATCAACTTGCTCGAGCATTGCGATGCGGTAAGTTGACGTTCGCTGCCCTGGAAGCCACACTAAGATTATTTTTAGACAGGGAAAAATTGTTTGAACATCATCCGGTATTGAAATTCATGTTGACAAATGAAGCTGAAATCGCTCAACGGGCAGGAGAATTGCACAGCAAGCTAATCAATTTGGTTGGCGATAGGGGGGAGGTCATTGTTGAAAAAGGTCTGTCTGAAGTCGGCGGCGGATCGCTGGCGACTGAATCACTGCCCACTCGATTGGTTTTATTTATGCTGAATACCTGTACGCCAGAAGGATTAGCGAGACGGCTCCGTTTGAGCGATCCACCCATTGTCGCTCGAATCCTGAATAATAAAGTAGCGTTTGATTTACGAACCACCCGGGAAGATGAAATCGATCTAATTGTTCAAGCGGTTTCAAAAATAGCAAACGAAGGATGTGAAGCATGACAAAAACGAAACGACATTACGTCGTCGGTACGGCAGGTCATATCGATCACGGCAAAACCGCAATGGTCAAAAAACTCACCGGTAAAGATACGGACTGGCTGCAGGAAGAAATAACACGGGGAATGACCATCGATCTCGGATTTGCATTTCTGGGAGATGATATTACCATCATTGACGTTCCGGGACATGAAAAATTTGTGCGCAATATGGTTGCGGGAGTGAGTACCATTGACCTGGTACTGTTTGTTATTGCTGCCGATGACGGCGTGATGCCGCAGACACGGGAGCATCTGGATATCCTCAACTTGCTGCAAATCAAGCAGGGAATTATTGTCATTACCAAAATCGATTTAGTGGAAGAGGATTGGGTCGAACTGGTGATTGAAGATGTGAAGGATGTGGTAACGGGAACTTTTCTTGAAAAAGCCCCTGTCGTCTCCGTTTCCAATGAAACAGGCAAGGGAATCGATGAATTGAAACAACACATTTTTGATCTAATTGCCCGGGCTGAAGAACGCCAGGACAGGGGGATTTTTCGGCTGCCCATCGACCGTGTTTTTTTAATGAAGGGTTTTGGAACAGTGGTGGCAGGGACTGTGCTTTCTGGCTCATTGACTCCTGATCAAACTGTTGAGCTATTACCGCAAAGGCAAAAACTTCGTGTACGGGGATTGCAGATTCATGAACAAAATGAGAAGATGGTCAAAATTGGGGATCGGGCTGCCATTAACCTGGCTGGCATTGAAAAAGAGACGATCAGTCGGGGGGATGTTCTGGCTGGCCCCGGCGCTTTTCAACCCACCCGATTTTTCGATGGAAAATTTTACCTGCTGGAAAGCGCCTCTAAAAATTTAAAAAATACCGCCCGGATTCGATTGAATATCGGCACCAGTGAGGTGATCGGCAGGGTAACTATTCTGGATAAAGATGAAATCAAGCCCGGTGAATCTGCCTACATTCAATTCCGATTGGAAAAGCCGGTAGTACCAGATGTGGGGGATCGATACGTCGTCCGAACTTATTCACCGATTTACACCATTGGCGGCGGCGTTGTTTTAGACGTAAATCCCCGGCGACACAAACGATTTTCCGCAGAAGTTTTGAAAAAGATTACCACGCTGGAAAGCGGTGATCCGGAAAAGATCATTGAACAACTATTGCGAAATATAAAGTATCAGCGCATCACAATTCAGCAGATTGCTCAACAAACTTCGCTGGCAATGGATACGGTTGGGCAGGTCGTGAGTCAATTACTTGACAAAAATCAGTGTTTTAAATATTCGGAAAAAGGACAGGATTATTTTCTGCGCTATGCTTTTTATTCCCAATTGAAAGAGAGAATTGTCAATTCTCTGGAAGCGTTTCACCGAAAAAATCCTACTCGTCGCGGCATTTCCAAAACCGATTTGAAAGTCCTGATCGATTTATCAGTCGATGCCCTGCTTTTCAATAAAATTCTTGAAAAAATGGTTCAGGATGGTTCGGTTAATGTTACTGGTAATCGAGTATCAATGGCAACGCACCAGCTTCAAATCACGGAACGACAGCAAAAATTAATGGACATAACTGCCAATATCTATTTTGAAGCAGCATTTACAACACCAGGTATTTTTTATATTGCAGAGCGAATCGCCATCAGCGAGTCAGAGGTGAATGACATTCTTCAAATTCTTTTTGAAACCGAAGTTCTCGTGAAAGCAGAAGAGGGTATTATTTTCCACCAGAAACGAGTGGACGAGGCGATACTTTTAATTAAAGCGCATTTCAATCGAGAGCATCAATTGACAGT
>CBFDBN010000609.1:0-2552 GCA_965603055.1 uncultured bacterium
TCTTCAGCCTTGTCGTTCTCATCATCTTCATTACCCTCTAATTTCTCATCATTTTCATTACTATACTCTTCAGCCTTGTCGTTCTGATCATCTTCATTTTGAATGGGGGGGGCTATTTCTTCCATAAAAGGCAAATTAGTAGAATTTGTATTTTTCAAGGCTTTAATTTCAGCAAAATTTTTTAATGGCAAAGATTCTTTATACGAATCGATTTCCTGGATTAATTTCAACAATTCTTCATCATCATCGTCACCCGGAATTAGAATTTCATCACTATTTTGTTTGGTTCTACCTGGTTCAGAAAAGAGACCAGACAAAATTGATGGCGTATTTACCTTAGTTGTTGAGCGAGTCGAAGAAGTCTTAAACTCCTTAAAAGATGTGTTTATTTCAAAACTCCCACTATTCTCTTGTTCAGATTCGGGTGGAGAATATTGCTCATCTTCCCTGAATGGCGTGTTTTGCAGTCCATTTATTAAGCTCCTGGCATTCTCATTACTTAATTCCGAACCAGAATCTTCAGTAGCGTCGCCGGGTGGCTCGTTTGATAATTGAATAGGTGATTCATCGGATAGCGGTAAATTTGGTTTGATTGACTTTAAGGAATTGTTATTGGTATGTTTACCATTAGAGCCATTTAAAAGATTACTTAATTTCGATTTAATAGCGATATACAACCTTAAAGTTTTTCGGCTTTTTGGGTGGGTTATCAGCGCCTGGTAAATATCCTTTAAAAACGAAAGCGAAATTTTTTGTATTGCTTTTTTTACCTGGGTTTGATCCAATGACTTCAGGTCATATCGAATGAGTTGATTTTCAAGATTTACATAAGTATATTCAAAACCCTTGATCAGGGTGATTTCTTTTAAATCTGCTGTAGTTTTTTTTGATTTCATTAAAAAATCGATGAAGCGGGCAATGAATTGGATGGTTGAAGCTTCCGGATTGTTGGCAATTAATGAAGGGCGGTTCAAATAAGTTTCAATACAGTAATAAAAATAACTCCTGGGATTAAAAAATCTATTAATAAGGTCATAATAGAACTGATCGTCAGTTGCAGTTTTGTCGTCGTCGTACATGTCAGCCCTTTGAATAAAAAGATAGAACGATTACTGCTATCCCTTTGCAGTAATCGTTCAGCAATTTTTTAAAGTCTCAAACCGCCAGGTCTGTATCTATAAAATACCAGTCTGCTGTTGAAATTTTGCATAAAGTTTTAAGATTGCCGGGACATAAGTTCTTGTTTCTTCCCAAAGAATCGTCCAATCGGTTTTATGATTTCGATTTTTTATCCAGAGAGCTGCTCTTCTTTCTCCCCCATTATAAGCTGCCAGCCCGCCATCAATTTCATATTCGTGAACTAAATTTGATAAATATCTACAACCCAGCCTGATGTTCAGAATCGGATCAAATAAAACTTGCTCGGGAGAAGTCCACTTAATTTCCTCTTCCCTTGCCAGTTCTTCCCCGGTCTGAGGCATGATTTGCATGAGTCCTAAGGCGCCCACCGGTGATACAACATCTTTTTTCCATGTTAAAGCACTTTCATGGGTAATGGTTGCACAAATCAAATCAATATTCAAGTTTGTATATTTCATGCTCATCCTATAAATCTCATTTGCGATCTTATATTTTTCATCGGCTGGCATACTGTTGTTGTAATAATCAATAATTTGAATAATTCTTTGAATCTCATATTGGCGTTTACTATTTAAATTCATAGTCACACGCAGATCAGTCATTGTTTGTTCAATATGATTTATCTTTGTCTTTGCTTCTTCAACAGTGAAATATTTGTAGCTGAAACTTACTGTTGTCAAAAAAACAATTAATATTAAAGTGATTAATATAATTGATTTGATCAACTTTTTATGTTGACGATAACTATTCATCCCTAAATCCTCCTTACAATTCATCGATCTAATTTAAATGATGCCCTAATATAAAGACATTTAACTAATTTGGTGTGGTGATCATCACAATATGATCGTAATTTAAAGTTTCCGTTATTCAAATTTTATTTTATATAGCCTGTTACAAATATAACGCCAAAGTGAATCTGCAATTCTATTTTTTAATAAAAGTTTTTATGAAAATGGGATTTCCTTTATATTTTGAGAAAAAAAATAAAGTCCTTAAACGAACAAAAATTATATAAGTTCACTTAAAAAATATTTTCTAACTATAATCCTATAAAAATCAAATTATTAAATAATTTTAAAACCTGTTAATTTGTAGGGAGAAAATTGGATCGAGACTAAATGATGAACGGTTTGGATGATTATAAGTAAGAATAACTTTTTATACGATGAAAAAACTAACTTTAACCCGGGATGAGTTAAAAATTTCTATTTTATAATTGCTTTACTGCATATTTATTTATGACTTATTGTCAATAAATTTCTGCCAGAGCGACATAATTTTTGGCTAAAGATGATTCAACTGTTCCTTTTTGATTCACTATTGCGATAATTTCACTCATTGGCTTACTGATCGTAATTATACATGCTCATGTTTGTGAATTACAGTTTTCAATTCAATGTCATTAAGTT
>CBFDBN010000610.1:0-2551 GCA_965603055.1 uncultured bacterium
GCAGGATGGGTTTTTAATTTGTTTTATATTATCGCAGTGGTTATCGCATTTGTTGATTGGATCGCATTAACAGGTCAAAAAAAGCGTATTGACTATTTCGCCAAACCCGTCGTTATCATCGCGCTGCTGATCTGGCTGGCACTCAATGGAAATTTAAGTGGTCATTTAATATGGTTTTTTATTGGGTTGCTTTTTTCTCTGGCGGGAGATGTTTTTCTTTTACTACCTAAGGAAAAATTCATAGCAGGTCTCGTCTCATTCCTGCTGGTACACGTAGCATATATCATCGGATTCAATGACACGTTGCCTCCAGTCAATCTTGCGAGCATTTCCCTCATTTTTATTATTACGATAACCGCCTGCCAGATATTCCGTTCCAAACAATTCAAAAATGAAATTGCCGTTCCTTATTTACAGCATCACAATCAGCTTGATGGTGCTTTCTGCATGTCTTTCCTTAGTAAAAGAAGACTGGAACGCCGGTCCTGCTTTATTAGTCAGCGGCGGCGCAGTGCTCTTCTTCCTATCCGATACGTTATTAGCCTGGAATAGATTCGTAACCCCCATTCCAAATACGAAATTAAAAGTGAGGGTAACATATCACTCTGGACAGCTCCTGATCATGCTGGGAGCATTTTTACATTTCACATGAATGTGACAATGCAACATGAATGCTTTGGTTAGTCTATTTCATAGTCAAGCAGTCTGATACCCGATAATTTTTCCATCACACCTATAACAGCGGAATTGTCGAGTTCCGACATACCCATCTCTAACATCGCATTAAATAATTGGGCATCCACTGCCGCCGATGGCAAAGGAATTCCATATTCACGCGCCGTATCAATGACAATCCCCAAATCCTTCGCCTGCATATAAGCCTTAAACCCCGGCTCACGGTTTCCATGAAATAGACGCGGCGGCTTTATGTCAAGCGTCCAGCATTGGGCTGCACCGCCGCGAATTGCTTCCACCACTTTTTGAGGATCAGCCCCGGTCTTTTTAGCGAAAACAATCAGTTCACCCATCGCAACCATTTGGGCGGCAACCATAATTTGATTAGCAGCTTTAGCAATTTGTCCTGCACCTGATTCGCCGACATGTGTAATAGTTTTGCCCATTACACGAAATATTGGCATCACCCTTTCTAGAGCCTCACCGGGACCACCAACCATGATTGTGAGCGTACCGTTTTTAGCCCCGATGTCTCCACCGCTGACCGGAGCATCTAATGCAAGCACTCCCACTTCAATGAATTGCTCTGCAATGTACCGCGCGGTTGCCGGTTTTATCGTCGAATTATCCACAAAGAGCATTCCTGGTCGTATGCTTTCGATAATCCCTTTTGATCCCAAAGCAACACTTTCAACATCAGGTGAATCCGGCAAGTTCGTAAACACCACATCCACTTGATTCGCTACCTCGGCTGGTGAAAATGCTTCTTTTGCACCTTCGGCAACCAATTCGTTCACAGCCTGCCTGCTCCGGTTGTGAATAACGAGCTGGAATCCAGCCATGAGTATATTGCGTGCCATAGCCCTGCCCATCAAACCCAAGCCGATATAGCCTACTCTGAGATTCTCTTTCATCTTTACTCTCCAATTGATTTTTTTGCTAATTGATTTCAAATTATAGTTTCACGTCTGATGAAAAATCCTAAAATTTCCGATAGCGTTCAACGATATTCGGGACCAGGTAATCAGAAAATGAACGCTCGAGATCGTAAATGGGATGCCACCCCCAGTCACGCTGGGCATCATTGTCATTTAACCCGGCTGGCCAGCTATCCAATATTGCCTGGCGTAATAAATCTGGATCAAATGTGATCTGGGAATCAGGAAAATACTTCAAGACCATGTTTCGGAATTGGCTGGCTTTTAGACTGAAACTGGTCACGTTAAATACTCGCCGGCTTAAAGAATCAACCGGCGCATCGGCAAGTTTAATTAACGCTCTGACTGCATCTGGCATCACCATGAACGGGATGATCGTATCTTCCCGTACAAAACACGCGTATGGATCGCCCTTAGCCGCAGCGTGCAGCATCTCAGGACCATAATCGCTGGTACCACCGCTCGGTAATGTAAACGCACTGATCAAACCAGGAAATCGAACTGCCCGAAAATCCAACATAACCGGTCGCTCAGAAGCTAATTGTTTATAGTATTGGCTGTAATATATCCCCAGCATTTCACAATACAATTTATTGCAACCGTACATCGTGCGTGGATAATTCCATTCCCATTCACGAACATGCGGGAACTGCGCTTTGATTTCAAGGTCGGGAACTCCATATGCGGCGATTGAGCTGGGGAAAATAAATAAGACCGGTTCACCACGCCACTGAGACTGCTCAGAGGCAAGTTTCAACAATCCGAGTGTGCCCTCCACATTTACCTTATGGGCGGCTTCCGGTGTAAATTCAGCCCGGGTGGATAATAAGGCTGCTAAATGGTAAATAATTCCAATTTCGTATTCGCTAGCCAATCGAGCCAGCAGTGAATTGTCCAGCAGGTCGCCCTGCACGTGCGTTACTAAACTCTCGCTTTCT
>CBFDBN010000611.1:0-2537 GCA_965603055.1 uncultured bacterium
AATGTTTGATCGGCTCGGCGTTTTTGAAGGATGTGGAATTTGAAAATGGCGTCATCGAAGTCGATATAGCCGTGACAGGACCAAAGGCACGCACCTATCCAGGTGTGATGTTTCGCATTCAATCACCTGGGAATTACGAACGGTTTTACATTCGACCTCATCGTGCCAGTTTGTATCCTGATGCGATTCAATACGTTCCTGCATTTAATGGCATTGACGGTTGGCAGCTCTATAACGGTGAAAATTACACCTCTGCTGCCGATTTACCTGATAATAAATGGGTGCATTTCAAGCTGGAAGTATCGGGCAGCCAAGCTCGATTGTTTATGGACGATATGGAACATCCTGTATTTGTCATGAATTACTTGAAGCATGGCGTTTCCAAAGGCGCCATCGGTTTGAATTGTCCCAGGAATCGGACCGCGTATTTTTCAAAATTTAAATATAAAATTGATAATACATTAAAATTTACACCCGTCCCAGAGATTGAAAAACATCCTGGAATTATCACCAATTGGCAAATCTCCCAGCCATTTCTATTCAGCAAAGTCGATCTGGAACAGCATCCCGATGAGCAGAAATTGGGAGAAATTAAGTGGCAGAAAGTGACATGCGAATCCAATGGACTGGTTGATATTTCCCGCTATTATGGCAGAAAGGGGAGGGAGTACGATTGCGTTCTGGCGAAAGCAACCATTCATTCTGATGAGGAAAAGGTGATGCAATTGCAGTTCGGCTATAGCGATCTCGTCACCCTATTTCTGAATGGAAAGCAGATGTTCTATGGCAGCAGCATTTACCAGGGACGTGATCCCTCTTTCCTGGGAATAATCGGTTACAATGATGCTGTCTATTTGCCTTTGAAGAAAGGAGACAATGAATTGATGATGTGGGTGTTCGAAGCATTTGGCGGCTGGGGATTCATGGCAAAAGATGGCAATGCCGTTTTTGAAGCTGAGGGTGTCAGTCAGGCATGGAAAATCAAAAAAGAGTTGCGGATGCCCGAATCAGCGCTGTATGATAAAAAACGAAATATCATTTATGTCAGCAACTTTGATCGTTTCAGTGCACCCGGGCAGCAGTTCATCTCCAAAGTGACAGTGGACGGAAAAATAGAGCAATTAAAATGGTCAGAAGGATTAGTGTTACCAACAGGCATGGCGATTTTTAAAGATAAATTATTTGTCGTTGAAAGAAGAAATGTTGCTGAGATCGATCTTGAAACAGGAGAAATCCTGAATCGACATCCGTTGCCGCAGCCGATGTTTGCCAATGACATCGCCGTTGATAAAAAAGGAATGATGTATGTTTCCGATTCTCAAAAGGGAGCAATTTATAAATTCAAGGATGGCAAATTTGAGGAGTGGTTATCAGAAAAAGAGCTTGCTGGTATCAACGGACTTTGTGTTCATAAAGATAAGTTGATTGTTGGCGTCACCAGCGACCACTCGCTCAAGTCTGTTGATCTCAACAGCAAAGCGATCAGCACTATTGTCCGTTTCGGCGAGGGGATTATGGATGGCATCAAAGTAGATCAGCATGGAAATTACCTGATTTCACATTACGAGGGCAGAATTTATCGGGTAACTCCAGATGGACAATTTACAAATTTGTTGTATATTCAGGCAAAAAGATGCGCTGATTTTGATTATATTGCTGAGAAAGGCTTGCTGATTATTCCGACGCTTGAGGCGAATGAGCTTTTTGCATATAAGTATGAGAAGAAATAATTATGCCTGAAAAGGTACCAGAACAGGTGACGGTCACCTGTTTTATTCATAAAAGGACTTAACCTAATGTGGCAATATATAATTTGTGCGGGTATCTGGATTGGCTTTGTAGTTCATTGGATAATAGGTTCAATTCCTAAACAGAAATATTTCGAAGTCTATGCTGGGTGTGGTATAGCTATTTGTTTAACACTGCTGGTATTGGGTTTGGCAGGTTGGCTTCAAACACAAACTGATATTCTTGCCTTAAAAATTTTAAAAACTATTGGCAGTGCGCTTTACATTTTAGCGATAATGGTTGCTGTACTTTCTCTCGTTACGCTTAGATTAATAGGCAAACCAGGGACTGGTATTGAGAATACCACCATTTTTATTGAAAAAGGCATCTTTAAAATTATCCGTCATCCCTTGTATTTAAGCCTGGCTTTGTGGAGTATTAGCTTCATATTTCTTATCCAAAACATCCCTGCTACAATACTGGGGATAATCGCTTTGTATTGTTTTTTGAGGGCAGCAAAACAGGAAGATGAATTCAATATGAAAAAATTTGGAGATGTTTATCAGCAATATATGGACAAGGTTCCTACCTGGAATGTTTTTAGAGGAATGAGAAAGATGCTTCGACGTAGTAACTGATCACGGGGCGTAAAATAAGAATTGAATCGTTTTTTTTTTGACAGGATAACAGGATAACAAAGATTTACTGGATTTATTTTTCTTTATTTTGTACATTTTTCCATTTTTTACAATACAGGAAATGAATATGAATTTATCTAAAGACTTTTTAAGAATAATTTTAGTTTTAAT
>CBFDBN010000612.1:0-2522 GCA_965603055.1 uncultured bacterium
ATCGTTTCTGCTGCCTTTGCCTCGTTTTGTGTCAAAGCTATTTTCCGCTCCTTTGCGGCTGTTCTTCAAAAAAGAATATCCAGAAAGAAAACGGGAAATTTTCACGATGCTCGCTTTTTACACAGTATTCTGCCTTGTTATATCCGCTTTTTATGCAGGATTCGTCCCTTTATCGAAAAAAGAAATCTCCACAGAAAATACCTTTCAGCAAATGGAAGAACTTGTTAAAATTGCTGAAGAAGGTAAAAGCGGGTACGAAAGAAGATACGCCATTGGATTATTGGGTAAGGTCGGTGAAACCGCAGTCGAACCACTCATTTCCTACTTAAAATATGAACAAGATTATATTCGCTGGAATGCTGCCACAGCACTTGGCAACACGAAATCGGAAAAGGCAGTTGATCCACTTATCGAAGCGCTACACGATGAACATCAAACTGTCCGCAATCATGCTGCTTCTTCATTGGGAAAAATAGGAGATAAAAAAGCGGTTCCGTCGCTGATTGAAGCGTTCTGGGACATGGAACGAAACAACGTCGGTGCAGCCGCAGAAGCCTTGGGAAATATTGGAGATCAGCAAGCCGTACCAATACTTATCCGTGGACTTGAACAAATGGAAAACTGCCCCTATATTCAAGTCGGTTGGGCACTGTGGAAATTGGGTTCCGATCGAGCCGTTGATGTATTTATTGCTGGCTTGAACCATGAAAAATGGTGGGTTCAGGGCGCCAGCGCTACTGCATTGGGAAAAATTAAATCAGAAAAAGGAATCGAACCACTAATTGAAGCATTGAAGGATGAAAAAGAAAATGTCAGGCAGGCGGCTGTATTGGCGCTGATGGAAATAAAATCAGAAAAAGCTGTTAAACCGTTGACTGATGCGTTAAAAGATGAAGATTTTGAGGTGCGGATGTATGCCAAAGAGGCGTTGAAAAAGATTGGTAAGCCAGAGGCTTTGAATGCCATTAAAAGGTAAAAAAAATATGTCACTTAGCTCGATTGTTTGCAGGGGACGAGTAAATTTGAATTTTTAGGATAGTGTGAAAGTTTTTATTTGACAATTGAGAGATATTTTGTTATATTCAGGAGTTAAGATTTGATAACATGGAATTTTGAAATTAGTTGACCATTTACAAATGATTATTTACAAATTAATGCAAAAAATTGGTTTCTCAATCCCCTGTCTTTTCGTCAGTTTGTTTCGTGGATTTTGCTGGCAGGCTCTCTTGTATTAGCAAGGTTCATGGGTGGGGCATTAAAAGATCAAGATTTTGAAATGAAACAAAAGCAGGCATGGGATATACTTGGTAAGGATTATTTTGTGACATGAAGAATTTCCTTATAAGGTTCTTCTAAATGAATTTTTTCAACGCTATCGTAGGGCTTGGAGCGTGGCGCGAAAACGGCATACGCCTTACGCTTCACGAAATTTGAACGTTTACAACAAATTTGGCTAAATCATGGATAATTAAGTAATGTTATATTTTAAAATAGCATCCGAATTATTTAATGCAACCCTGGCACTGGTTATTACGTAATGTTTTTTAAAATAGATCAAAAAAAATAACAAGTTATTACTCAACAAGGAGGGAGTCATGCAAAAGTTAGTGAAGTTAATGCTGGTCATTTTGGTTTTGGCAAGCTGGCAATTTTGTTTCAGCCAAACACTCGATGAATTCATCAACAAAGCTGAAAAATTGTATCAATCCGGGGATTTAAAACAGGCAGCTAAGGTGATGGATGAGGCGATTCAAAAATTTCCAGATAATTCTTCTGCGCATTCTTACCTGGGGCTTTACCGGGGAATGCAGGCTGGACAAACGCAGAATTATGTGGAAGCAGGTCAATTGATCGGGATTGGTTATGACATGCTCAACAAAGCCATTGAGCTCGATCCCAATAATCCCATTGCTCGATTTCACCGTGGATTGATGGGCGTTAAAGTGCCACCTTTTATGGGCAAACTGGATGAAGGCATTCAAGACCTGGAATTTCTGGAAAAACTACACAAAGAATCACCTGACAAGCTGTCTTCTGATCTGATGGCAAGGGCTTATGATTTGCTGGGTGAGGGATACCAGAAAAAACAGGACAATGAAAAAGCCATCGCTGCCTGGAAAAAGGCGGTAGCGATGGCTCCTGGAACCGATCTGGCAAAGAATGCTGAAAAGAGAATTTCGGAAATGACACAGCCCAAAAAGGTGGAGAAAGTAGAGAAGGTTGAGCAGAAAACATACACGCAACAGGATGTCCAGCAACTGGAGCAAAAGGTAAAAGCCGACCCCGAAAATTCCGCACTCCTGACCCAATTGGGAAAATCTTATAACGATACCAGGCAGTTTGAAAAGGCAGAAAAGGTATTAAAAAAAGCGATTGAAAAAGATTCGACCAATGTGGATGCCTACAAATTTCTCATCGAATCGCTTGGTCATCTTTCTGAGAAAGGCTATGATAAACGGATTTATAACGATACCGATCTGCGATCGAAGCTGGCGTTTGAGGTTGCCGAATACGCAGAAAAA
>CBFDBN010000613.1:0-2516 GCA_965603055.1 uncultured bacterium
GATGCAATCTCAATTTTTTTCGATGAAGTATTGAAACCACCATTGTTATAAATTTGATACTCAGCCTTCTCCCCTACCGCATACCAGATTCCATTTTTCTTGAGCTTTGCAAAATCTCGATTGGGATTAAATCCAGGAACCCGGGAAAAAATTTCTTTAATATAATCCTCAATATTTTCATAAATCAAATTACTGGCGATCTGGCTATCCATCATTTCAGCCATCTTCATCCATACCTCATACAACGGCTTTGATTCACCCACTGGCTCAATCACTGGCTGTGTCAATGAAACAAAGGGAATAAGATCAAAGGAAGGTGTGGAATCCAGTGACCAGCTTTCAAGAAAAGTTGTCGCTGGAAGTACCAGGTCTGCCAGTGCCGCTGTTTCGCTCATCACCGTATCCATCACCACGGTAAACGGCATCAGCTTCTCGTCTTTCATCACTGCCTGGGTGAATTTACAATCTGGATGTTCGTAAACCGGGTTGTTTTTATAAGCGAAGTAAAGATCAACTTTCTGTTTTTGATCCTGAACTGAAGTGAAAAAATCTAATGGATTTTGTTCTGAATCAAATTTCTCATCGGGATCAAAATCTTCAAGGCGATATTTCCTGGGAAGGCAGTAGCCGCCTTCAACATCGATATTACCAACAATAGCATTGAGCAGCATGACGCAACGCTCGTTTTCTGTTCCATTGGAATGTTCGGTAACGCCGCCGCCAGAAAAAGCAACGCCTGGCTGCGTGGTGGCAAATTCGATAGCAATTCGCTCGATGATTTCAGCTTCGACCTGGGTGACTTCCGAAGCTTTTTCCAATGTAAATTGAGATAGATAATCTTTTAGCTCTGCAACCGAAACATTTGTCCATTGGGCGATAAATTGGGCGTTATGAAGATTTTTTTGCATGATAATGTTTGCCATTGCCAGGGCAAACATAGCGTCGGTTCCTGGTTTTATGGGAATCCATTCATCACTTTTGCCTGCCGTATTGGAAAGCCGTGGATCGATTGTGACCAACCTTGCATGACGGTTAATTCTTCCATCGATAAGCCGTTGATTAAAATTAATGAAAAACGGATGGGATTCATAAGGATTGCTGCCAAAACAAATGAAATAACGAGACCTGGCTGCGTCAATGACTTCGATGCTCTCACCCCAGGTCATCTGCTGGGCTGCGGTTTTATTTAGATTTTCCAATACATCATTTGTCAGGATCGTGGGCTGTCCAAAATTGTTGAGAAATCGCCGAGTTAAACCTGAAATATTATGCCGATCGGCATGAAAAACGAATGCTTTATCCCTGCCCTGGCTCCGAATGACCTGGAGTCGATTGAAAATTTCCCCCAGTGCTTCATCCCAGTTGATTTTTTCCCATTTCCCATCGCCTCGCTTGCCATCCCGTTTCATAGGATGACGAATTCGATCGGGATCATAAACCTGGTTCATGCCAGCAATACCCCGGGCACAGATTTTCCCCCGGTTGTTGATATGCTTCGGATTTCCCTGGACAGCAGCTAATAATTCATAATTTTGAAATCCCAGTACTCCGCACCGGGCCGGACATAAATCGCAGGTGGTGGGAATGCCCTTACGAAAGTTTTTTGAAAAGCGGGAGACGTTCTTGCCCTTTGTTCCGAAAATCGGAATTAATCCGCTAAATTGAATCGCCGTCGCACCAAAAGCGCCAATTTTCAGAAAGTCACGACGATTGATATTCTTCATACTAAAAATCCTTTGTATTTAAATATGACAGTCATTTACCACTGGCAATTGGTGTCAACATAAGTGAAAATTTTTTTAATATAATTCAACCGCAGAGATCGCTGAGTCCGCAGAGGAAACGCAGAGTTTTTTTATTAATTGTTATCTAATAAAATATCCGCATTTTGAGATTTGAACAACCATATTCAAATTAATTTTCTATTCGCTCTTTCTCTCTGCGACACTCTGCGATCTCTGCGGTTATTCGTTCTTAAATTGACGCCAATGACCACAGACGGATGACAGTCACATTTCGCTCCTCAAAATCACTCAAATTATCGGCAGCACCTGACCACCATAAACCACCACAAATCTCATAAATAAAATACCAATCACCACAAAAACAGAGGCGATAGCAATCGTTTTTATGTTCCGAAATCTTGGCGTTAACACAATAATCATCGGGATAATTTTCCCAAACAAGTTTTCAACACCAAGAAATAGCGGGCTCATTTCTCCAAACAAAATGAGATGAGCCGTCTCTTTGGCTTCAGCATGGGAGATGGAAAGGGTTGAAATGTCACAAAATACCAGGAACAGGTCAAACACAATCAACCAGCCCAACATGCTTGCCAATGTATATATAATTTCAGTATTAATTTTCCTCTCTTTGCTGAAAAATCGATCTTTTATCATCAAAATTAAAATCATCAATGCCAGACCTGAGACGATGGCAGAAATGAGAAACAGGAATGGCATCAACGCTGTGTTCCAGAAGGCTCGAGCTTTGCCAAATGCGAGGATAAAACCAGT
>CBFDBN010000614.1:0-2495 GCA_965603055.1 uncultured bacterium
TTCAGAATCTTTAGTTAAAAATAGAGGTTCTGTTTCGCCAGGCAAAAGCAAAACCGGCGTGATTCTTAAATCATGCTCATCGGTTACCGCTAATGAATAATTTAAAATCGCACTTTTTTCGGCAATATTCAATGTGTGACGAATCGCCTGGTTTTGGGCTAATTTTTTAATGATATTGGCAACTTGCGGTTTCTGGATATGAAAGGCAAAACGTTCATCGCTGGAAAATATTTTCAAACCCTGGTTTTGATCTGAATAGGCTACGGAATACCCTGAATCGTCAAATCCAAAAAACCAGGCTTTACTGAGATCAAACCAATAGCTTTCCTCAAATTTTTGCTGCCAGGATTTATAGCCGGATAAATTCATCCGAATCTCAAGCTCAGATTTTTCAGATGAGAGATGCTCCAATGCTTCGCCATTGTCATTCCCGGGCAGGTCTTTATCATCCAAATCAGCGAATAACTGCCAACGATACTTCTGAATAATTCTTTCGGTATATTGTTCCGGCAGAAAAAATTGAAAGATTTCCTGATTTGATTCATTAGTGCCAATAAGCTTTATGTCTGAATTATTTTGAGATGATTTCAAAGCAACAGTAATTTTAAGCTTATTGTCCCCAAAATGCTCATAATAAAGCTTTGCCAGTTGAATCCAGAGGCTTTGTTCGTAATATTTGTATAAAGTTTGTTCAACATCCGGGGACTCCTGATTTTTGGAATATACAATAAAAAACATGGCTGCCAGGTGTTGACAGTTGATATGGCGCATGTATGTATTGCATGTACATGAAGTCTGAAAACTGTATTTATCCGCCTTCTTTCTCAGGATTGCCCAGTGGCTGCCTCTTTTGTCAAGAAATTGGGCAGTAAATGAATTCCGAACAAAATCCAGGTGTTTATATTTTTTTTCATTAAAAAGTTTCCACCCGGCAGATAGAAATTCATTGGGTATCTGGTTTTTTACTATTGTTGGAAGTTTGTTCATAGGTCATGTTATGTTTATATCAGATCGGGAGTGCAGTGCCTTTATGCACTGTCCCGATGTGTCGGGACGATCCATAAAGGGATCGCACTCCTGCATTATTTTGAAAACCATAATCTAATGGCTGAGTAAATTAAAAATAGAGCAAAGACTCGTTTCACATAAAATGCTGGAATCTTGACGATAATTGATGCTCCAATAATTGCGCCAATTATCCCTCCCAATCCAGCCAGAAGCGCAATCTGCATGTTCACATTATTTAAAGAATAGTGACGCAAAGCGCCGGCAACCGCAATGGGTACGATCACCATCATCGATGTTCCGATTGCATTATGAATTGGCAGCTTAAAGAGAACTAATAGAGCAGGAACCATTACGATTCCCCCGCCGATACCGAACGCCCCACCCAATAATCCAGCAAGGGCGCCGAGGGCGAAATAATAGAGAAGTGTCATAGTAATTTATTCCTTTAAATTATTAAAACAAGGAAGTCTGCCCGATATTTTCATCTCTAATTTTGGAAATTTTTTCCAGGGCAGGATAATATTCAACCAGACTTTTTGGCGCCTCGACCTTATTTCCATTTATTAAAAACATGGTTTGTAGTGCATTTACAATCGCCTGTCCCCGGTAGTGATTGTTGAAAATAATGTAAGTTTTCGGGCTGTTTTCAATCATACTTTCAATGGTTTCTTTTATACCGCTAAGTTCTTCATCACGATAAAGATAATCATAACGGCTGGTAACAGTGGCATCTTTGGCAAACCAATTCTTAATATTTCTGCCATGAAGCCTTAAATAACTGAATTTTTCCGAACCAAAAGACGTCAGCCCAATGGAATCTCCGATGACTGGCTGATCGATATTCGCGAACGCAGCGCCGCTGTCATTTAAAAAAGAAAAAAAGTCCTGTCCGTTCCAGGAACCATGACGAACTTCTATTACTGGATTATAATCTCGAAATAGATCAATTACTTTTTCCAGCCATTGCTGATTTTCAGGTGTATTTCTAAATGACCAGGGAAATTGAATCAATAAAGCGCCGAGATGGTCATTCGTTTTTAAAGCATCCAATCCCGGTTTTACCATCTTCTCTTCAGCGCTGCCGGGAATATTTTTCCGTTCATGCGTATAAGCCTGCCATAATTTGTAAGTGAATGTAAATTCAGGATTATGTTTCACCCGATCAATCCATTTGAGCGCGGTATGAACGGCTGGTGGTCGATAAAAAGAGCTATTGATTTCGATAACATTGACCAGCCGCGCCAGGTAAGCCAATTGGTCGAAATTTTTCTCTTTTTTTGATGGATAAACAATTCCTTCCCAATCTTTATAATTCCATCCTGCTGTGCCAATAAAAGTTTTACTCATTTGCGCCAAACTTTTCACCGCTTTTTTTTACCTCAATTTTGATTGACAAATTTAAAATATAAGAAAAATATTTTTTTTAGTCAAGGAATAATTACTTGAATTTGTAAAACCTCAATTACGCGGGTTGAATCAAAAATAAA
>CBFDBN010000615.1:0-2457 GCA_965603055.1 uncultured bacterium
TCATATAATCAACCCAGGCTTTCATGCTTTCGTACTGATGTTCCAGAATTCGCTTATCCCCATAGCAAAGATAAACGACCCTGGGAACGATGACGGAAGCGTCTGCCCAGGCGGCAGAACCACCCTCCTTAAGTATATCTGGCACGACATGCGGCACAGCTCCATTTTCAAATTGATCGGCTGCGACATCTCTCAGCCATTTGGTGTAGAACGAAGCGGCATCAAAATTAAAGCAGGCTGTTGGAGCAAACACCTGGGCATCGCCAGTCCAGCCCATACGCTCATCCCGTTGCGGACAATCGGTCGGAACATCGAGGAAATTTCCCTTTTGACCCCACTGAATATTGTGTTGTAATTGATTGATCATGGAATCGCTGCATGTGAAATCGCCTGCGGAAGTCATATCGGAATGAATGACAATACCGGTTAAGCTGTTTAAATTCGGCTCGCCAGGAAAACCATCCACTGCCACATATCTAAAACCCTGGAAAGTAAAATGCGGTACATATATTTCTTCACTTCCGCCTTTCAACGTATATTGAACTCGTTGTTTTGCCTTGCGGAGATTTTCTGTGTACAAATTGCCATCTTTATCCAGGACCTCAACATGTTTCAATGTCACCGTCGAATCCGCTTGTCCCTTAACTCTTAATCGTACCCAGCCGACCATATTTTGTCCCATATCAAAAACCGTTTCGCCTTTGGGAGTCTTGATGATTTCTATTGGTTTGATCTCCTGAATTTTGCGAACTGGCGGTCCCAGTGGTGCCACGAGAATCTGTTTGCTATGATCAAGTTGTTTGACAGGCTTCCATTTTTGATCGTCAAAACCGATTTTGCTCCAACCTTTCATTTCCAATCGAGCATCGTAGACCTCGCCATTGTAAATATCGGATTCGAGGATCGGACCCGTAGCCGCTTTCCAGGTTTCGTCTGTTCCGATGATTTCCGAAGTCCCATCCTGGTAATTTAACTGAATCTGAAGCAGCAGGGCTAATTTTTCACCGTAATAGTTCCGTGTCATGTTCCAACTCCAGAATCCCCGGTACCAGCCATCTCCCAAAATAGCGCCGATGGCATTTTTCCCTGCTGAGAGGAGCTCCGTTATATCATAAGTTTGATATTGCAATCGCTTTAAATAACTCGTCCATCCAGGCGTGAAAACCTGGTCGCCGACCTTTTGACCATTGATGTGCATTTCATACAATCCCAGGCTTGTCACATAAGCTCGCGCCGATTTGATTTTTTTATCCAGGGTAAATTCTTTTCGTAAGAAGGGACAGGGCTGAGATTTGGTGATGTCTTCTTCGATATCAGGAGTAATCCAGGCTGCTTTCCAATCCGATGTTTCGAGCAATCCCATCTCCCAGTATGCTGCCTCACTCCAATCCGTGGGAGTATCTTGTTCATCCCAAACTCGCACCTGCCAATAGCCTCGTAAACCCGATGTTAAAGCTGGTCCCTGGTATTCGACATGAATCGACTGATCAGAATGAACTTTACCAGTGTCCCAGATCAGATTTTTCCCAGATTTCAAATTTTCAATTTCTGATGAGGCACGGATTTGATAAGCAGTCTGTTTCACGCCTCGCTCATCGGAAACTATCTCCCAACTCAAGCGAGGATTCAACACATCAATTCCAATGGGATTCTTTTTGTATTCGACACGAAGATTAGTCAGGCTGATTTTTGAAAGTGTTTTTGCCGATAAAGGATTATTTGAATTTACTAAAACTGCAAGAACGAAAATAAGCATATTAGAGATTAGAATTATCTTGAAAACAGAATTTAATGGAATCATTGGCAACTCCTAAAAATTGATTTAATGTGACGATAACAAGCCGGGTTTCCGTAAAAAACCTGGATTGTACAAGAACTAATAGTAATTGTTACCTCTAAATTGAACATGAAGTTAAATCGCCGCATCCGCTAGTTCACTCTAGTTGGATTCGATCTCTAGCGATTTGGTGACGGTATCTTCTCCAAAATATGACGACAGTAATCCGTTACTTCTTTATCTAAATCCACTGGATAGCTGTAATTAAGCTGATCCGCCACTATTGTTGCAAGCTTGCGAAACAAAGCTATTGCCCTAAAAAACGCTCTCAAGTTATCTTCCAATTTCGCTCCGGTATACGTAGATTCCAGTTCACTCCACGTTTCCGCATCAAGAAAATTTTTGAATGATTTTCCCCAGGACCCTGTGTCGACCGACCAGTTTCTCGGCGAGCCAATGTACCAATCCACAACTCTCTGTAAGTAGTCATATCGCATTACCTTGTCGAGCATGTACTTCGCAAAGGGGAATTCATCCCGCCAAAGATATTTGGGCACATAGGTTGCCGCCCACCAGAACTCCCTGACCAGTGTCTCAAATTCTTCTTTAGAAGGTGCCTTGACAACGTGTTCCAGATATGTGGGCTTATTTAAACATGCTGTTAAATTGTCCTTATCAAC
>CBFDBN010000616.1:0-2454 GCA_965603055.1 uncultured bacterium
CACCAACTCCCGTGATGCACTTTTAACTACTGACAAAAATGATAAAAGTATCACTGCCCAGGCTCGGAAAGAAATCACCATTGTCGAATAACAGCGATTTTATCCAGGCTAATTAAAACAGGATAATTCAGCACCGACAACCAGAACTTCCCATTCAAAAAATAAAAATTATAAAATCGTCTTCTGTTAGTTTTCTCTAAGAGCTTCCATTTCTGAGAACTTTCAATTCTGAGAACATTTATCTCTTTGAACAAAAAATATTTAAAAAAAATCAAATTTATCTTGATTTTATGGTTCATTCTGCTATATTTTAATTGGTTAACATTTGCTTTTAATTTCGATACCCCTTGAAAAATATTGAATCTTATGTAAAACTCAACAGACTTGAAGGAGCAGAATATGCGACACGATTTCAAAAATATATCAATTTTTTACCTGGTAGTTGTAATTCTTTTTACTACCCCCTGTTTTGCCCAATTCGATCCCGATCTATTTTCTGGCATGAAAGCCCGCAGTATCGGTCCTGCTGGAATGAGCGGAAGAATCGGCGATATTGAAGCTGTAGTTTCTAATTCGAACATTATTTACGTTGGCGCGGCGACAGGCGGTGTCTGGAAATCGACAAATGGAGGAATCACCTGGAAACCAATTTTTGATAATCAGCCTGCTTCTTCGATTGGGGCAGTATCTGTTTTTCAAGCCAATCCCAGCATAGTTTGGATCGGGACAGGTGAAGGAAATCCCCGCAATAGTGTCGGAGTTGGAAATGGCATTTACAAAAGCCTGGATGCTGGAGAAACCTGGAAATTTCTGGGACTGGAAAAGACTGAAAAAATTCATCGGGTCGTTCTGCATCCTGCTGATCCCAATATTGCTTATGTCGCAGCCCTGGGAACCACCTGGGGCGAAAACCCGGAACGAGGCGTTTTCAAAACCACGGATGGAGGAAAAAAATGGCAGAAGTTACTTTTTATTGATCAAAAAACCGGCTGCGCTGACTTAGTGATGGATCCAGATAATCCCAACAAATTGTTCGCAGCGATGTGGGAGCATCGGCGCTGGCCCTGGTTTTTCAAGTCCGGCGGACCCGGCAGTGGCTTATATTTGACGTATGACGGTGGGGAAAATTGGAAGAAAATTACTGAAAAAGAGGGGCTGCCCAAAGGCGAATTGGGTCGCATCGGGGTAGCCATTGCCCAAAATAATCCTGACGTGGTTTATGCGCTGGTAGAAGCCGAAAAAAGCGCGCTCTGTCGTTCGGACGATGGAGGCAGGAACTGGAAAATCATCAATCAATCCCGCAATGTTAATCCCCGACCTTTTTATTATGCTGACCTTCGGGTTGATCCACAGAATGAAAATCGGATTTATAGCTTACATTCAAGATTAACAGTCAGCAATGATGGAGGCAAATCATTTGAACGCATTCGATCACGTGTTCATTCAGATCATCATGCTTTATGGATTCACCCTGAAAACGGTAATTTCATGATCGACGGCAACGATGGCGGTGTGGCGTTTAGCTACGATCATGGTCAAACCTGGCGATTTGTCGATAATTTGCCGTTGGCACAATTTTATCACATCAATATCGACATGGAAATTCCCTACAACATTTATGGCGGGATGCAGGACAATGGCTCCTGGCGCGGTCCCAGCGATGCTTGGCAGATCGGCGGAATTCGCAACTTTCACTGGGAGGAAGTCGGCTTTGGAGATGGATTTGCCACACTGAGCGATCCCAATGATTCCAATATCGGTTACTGCATGTCCCAGGGTGGGTATTTAAATCGATTTAATCGTATCACTGGTGAACGGAAAGACATTCGCCCGCCGGCGCCTGATTCGATTGAGCTGCGATTTAACTGGAATGCTGCCATTGCCATCGATCCGTTTGATCCAAAGACGGTCTATTATGGCAGCCAGTTTGTCCACAAAAGCACTGACCACGGCGATAGCTGGACCATCATCAGTCCCGACCTGACGACTAATGACCCAGAAAAACAGAAACAGGCGGAGAGCGGCGGATTGACATTCGATGTCACCAATGCAGAAAATCATTGCTCGATTTTGACCATTGCACCCAGTCCTTTGAAGCCGGGTATCATCTGGGTTGGCACTGATGATGGTAACGTTCAGGTCACACAAGATGACGGGAAAACCTGGAAAAATGTGATCCAAAATATTCCCCGGCTTCCCGACAATACCTGGTGTCCCCACATTGAAGCATCCAAATTCGATGCGGGGATAGCTTATGCCGTATTCGAAGATCACCAACGAAGCAACTGGACGACTTATATTTACAAGACCGAAAATTACGGAAAGAAGTGGGAAAGTCTGGCTAAAAATGATCCTACTATCCCGAAGGAGAAAAATTCACCCGAACAGTGGGGCTTTGTCCATGTGATCGAGCAGGACCCGGTTAATAAAAACTTATTATATCTTGGCACCGAG